>NZ_JAIEME010000032.1 GCF_019752415.1 Nitrosomonas sp. | reverse complement strand
GATGATGAAGCAGCGGAAGGAAGTGAAGTAGAAACTGAAGCTCAGGCTGATGATGACGAGGATGAAGATTAGTTGTCCATTGGATTTTCTAACTTCTTAAATAGGATATACAAAATTCTGGAATGAAAATTATAGCTGGAATTTTGTATATATGAAAAAAGCATCACAAAGAGATATTTTTTTGATAAATTTTATTTTTAGACACAAAATGACCAAATCCGCATTCTTTTTGAATGTTAGTGTTTAATAAAATTCTTCTGAAGTAAATCAATGCTAATCCTAATCACATGATTAGAAATGAAGTTGTTCCTTTTCTCGATTAGCAACTCTCTTACTATAATGCTTCAACTTATAGAAGGGCTTTCACAGTGGCAGAAGAGTCACGCACTAAAATAGTTCCTGCTGGAAAATTAGGCTATAGCTTTCGTCGGCATCTACGCGAAAGATTTATAGAAACATTTTTATTTATGTCGGCAGTGCTTTCGGTAGCCATAATGCTAGCAATTATTATGATGCTAGTGAAAGAGTCGTTTATATTTTTTCAACATGTATCTATCTGGGATTTCTTGACAGATACTCAATGGACGCCATTATTCGATGATGCACACTATGGAATTTTGCCACTGGTTTCTGGTACGGTAGTAAGTTCATTTATTGCATTGCTGGTCGCACTTCCTCTGGGAACTATTATTGCAATTTATCTTTCTGAATTTGCGCCATTCACTGTACGTGAAGTAGCAAAGCCCTTCCTTGAACTGTTAGGTGGTGTACCGACAGTTGTTTATGGTTATTTCGCATTATTATTTGTAACTCCTTTATTACAAGCTGTCTACCCTGAACTCCCCGGTTTCAACTTGTTATCTGCGGGACTTGTGATGGGAATTATGATTATACCGTATGTAAGTTCGATGACTGAAGATGCTATGCGTGCAGTTCCTATGAATTTGCGAGAAGGCTCCTATGCAATGGGGGCTACGCGTTTTCAAACGGCAATTCGGGTTGTTATGCCAGCCGCATTTTCTGGGATTGCGGCTGCGTATATATTAGGCATATCTCGTGCTGTAGGAGAAACGATGGTGGTTGCAATTGCAGCAGGAATGCAACCAAATTTGACATGGAATCCAATGGAGCCAGCGGCAACAATAACAGCGTATATTGTACAAGTCAGCTTAGGTGATTTACCGCATGGGAGTATTGGTTATCAAACCATATTTGCTGCGGGTCTAACTTTGCTGTTAATAACGCTTGTGTTTAATATAATTGGACATGTATTGCGCAAGCGCTATCGAGAAATTTACTGAAGCGGTATAAGTATTGTTATTTGGAAAAATACGGACTGGTTTATGAGGTATATGAAGATTCTGGAAATAGTAACTGGTGAAGTTTTAAGATGAAAAGTGTTAATAATTTAGAAGAAATTAGAAGAATTATCAGTTTGCATAAAAGATGGGATTTGCTTTTTATGATAATCGGTATATTTGCGCTGATGATTGCAGTATTGACTTTCATGGCGTTATTTGCGCATATGTTGATTGATGGTATGCCGCGTTTATCCTGGGATTTCTTTACGTCATTTCCATCACGTAGACCTGAATCTGCCGGGATCTTTTCGGCATGGGTTGGAACTACTTTAGTTATGCTTGTCACAGCGTTTGCTGCAGTACCCTTGGGAATAGGTTCTGGCGTTTACTTAGAAGAGTATGCTCCTAGGAATTTGTTAACAGAAATTATCGAAATCAATGTGACAAACTTAGCTGGCGTGCCTTCAATTATATATGGTTTGCTAGCATTGGGTTTGTTTGTGTATCAATTTGGTTTTGGGCAAAGTATCCTAGCGGCAGGATTAGCTTTGGCACTGCTAATTCTGCCTGTTGTGATCGTGGCAACACGAGAAGCGATTCGATCAATTCCTGTCACAATTCGTGAGGGTGCATATGCACTTGGAGCAACTAAATGGCAAACGGTATCAGACCACCTATTGCCGTACTCATCCGCGGGTATTCTAACAGGTATAATAATCGGTTTGGCTCGCGCCATCGGCGAAACTGCGCCGATTATTACTATTGGCGCATTGACATTTATCGCTTTTTTGCCACCTTCACCCATAAAGAATGAATTTCCTTATGTTTCAATTGAATGGTTAACAGCGCCTTTTACTGTGATGCCAATACAGATGTTTAATTGGGTATCACGGCCAGAAGAAGCTTTTCAGCTGAATGCCGCGGCAGCAGGTTTGGTCTTAGTAGTCATGACGCTTGCTATGAATGGTCTGGCAATTTATTTGCGATATCGTATGCGTAAAAATATTAAGTGGTAAAAGGATCATGCAAGATAATTCTGAAAAGAAAAATGTATCAAGACAATTTAAATCTGAAGTTAAGAATCTAAATTTCTTTTATGGTGGATTTAATGCACTAAAAAATATCGATATGGTGTTGCATGATAAAAAGATCACAGCGTTAATCGGACCTTCTGGGTGCGGTAAGTCAACATTTCTGCGCTGTTTTAATCGAATGCATGATTTGTATCCGGGTAATCGCTATGACGGTGAAATTATACTTTATCCAGATGATGTGAATATTTTAGCGTCTAATGTTGACCCGATTGAAGTACGGATGAGGATAAGTATGGTGTTTCAGAAGCCAAATCCATTTCCTAAATCTATCTATGAGAATGTAGCTTATGGACTGCGTGTTAGAGGAATTAAGCAGCGAGCTATTTTGGATGAGAGAGTCGAAGTCGCTTTGCGTAACTCGGCTTTGTGGGATGAAGTAAAAGATCGCCTACATCATTTAGCATTTAATCTATCAGGTGGGCAACAACAGAGACTTTGTATTGCACGTGCACTAGCAACCGATCCGGAAATATTATTGTTCGATGAGCCAACCTCCGCGCTCGATCCAATTGCTACTGCGAGTATTGAAGAATTAATAACTGATTTAAAGAGTAAAGTTACTATATTAATAGTAACTCATAATATGCAACAGGCCGCAAGGGTGTCGGATTATACAGCTTATATGTACTTAGGCGAATTAATAGAATTTAATGTAACAGATACAATATTCATCAAACCAAAGAATAAGCAGACAGAAGATTACATTACAGGTCGGTTTGGCTAATGCCATTTAAGACTTATAAGATTGAGTCGCTCCGGGATTTTCTGGAGACATGCTTTCTTGAGTCAAGCTGCATCAGCTGACTCTTCCTGTTGGCGATAATACGCCTTTTCAAATTCTGCTGGTGGGACATATCCGATTGCGTCTAGCAATCTTCGATTGTTGAACCAATCCACCCATTCCAACGTAGCAAATTCTACTTCTTCGATACTACGCCAAGGACCGCGATGCCGTATGACTTCGGTCTTTTACAAACCATTGATGGTCTCAGCCATGGCATTGTCATAAGAATCTCCGATGCTGCCGACGGAAGCGTCAATATTCGCCTGCGCCAAACGTTCAGCATAGCGAATCGATAAATATTGGCTGCCTCGGTCACTGTGATGAATCAATCCTATGGTTTACCGCCGTGCCCATAGCGCCTGTTCCAGTGCATCCAGTACCAGATCCGTTCGCAATGAACGACTCACTCGCCAGCCAACGATATACCGGGCAAAAACATCGGTGATAAAAGCCACATAAACAAAGCCAATCCACGTCGCCACAAAGGTAATATCTGCCACCCACAGTTGAATTGGGCCGGGTTGCCGCAAATTGGCGGTTAACCTTGTCCGTTGGCCGATAAAGCGAATCATCCGCAACTGTCGTCCTGGAGTTGGAGTTGTCCCAATTTGACGGACATTTTTTCATGGAGTCGAGTGAGTCTCGACCTGTGAAAGCGGATTGCAGTTTA
>NZ_JAIEME010000041.1 GCF_019752415.1 Nitrosomonas sp. | reverse complement strand
GGCCTAGTGTCAGCCGTTTCACTTTGCCATCAATCCTTTTTTCCAGGATGAATGATTTGGCGCCGGATGAGGTGATGCGCACCGCAAAACCCTTTAGTTCGGTGTCACGTATGAAAGCCTGACCGGTTTCTGGTGTAGACAATTTGTCTACATAGGATTTCGTGATCTTCTGCGCAGGTGTTTGATGTGTGTTCATTGTTTCAATTTCCATTCATGTAGACACTATGTAGACAATGGACGTAAAACTATGAGGTAGAGTTTAAAACAATGTGATATTAAAAATCAATACAAAACAATGACATTAATATATTTTCAAAAACTATAAAACAACGTAAAACAGTACATTTTAGAATTTGTAATCAGAAGGTCCCGAGTTCGATTCTTGGTGTCGGCACCATAAAAACAATAACTTAAGTAATATTTTCAGACTCCTGATTACCCGATTGTGTCAAAATTGTGTTATTCAGGAGTTCATCTACTACCATTGCATGTTTTCTGAATTGCTCGGGAGCCAAATGAGCATAACGTTTCACCATCTCAGTTGATTCCCAAGCGCCCATTTCCTGAATCACATTTAACGGAACACCTTTTTGAGTTAACCAACTTGCCCAGGTATGCCGCAAATCATGCCAGCGGAAGTTTTCAATACCAGCCCGTTTTAATGCTCTGCGCCAAGCTTTAGTATTAACTTGGTTGATTGGTTTTCCGCGATAAGTGAAGATTCTCACCGGATGCTTACCAATCTGTTTCTGCAATATTTCCATTGCAGTTGCATTTAACGAAACGTGAATGCTTTTTCTTCCTTTTGCTTGATCAGCGTGAATCCAAGCAACATTTCTCTGCAGGTCAACTTGCGACCATTCAAGATCGGTTACATTTCGTTTGCGTAATCCAGTACAAAGTGAGAACGTAACCAAATCAGCCAAATGTTCCGGCAATTCATTAAGCAACACTTTTACTTGCTCAGGTTCAATCCAGCGAATGCGCCTTTTAGGCTCTCTATATAGACGAATAAAAGGCGCTTTCTCGATCCATTCCCATTCAAGAGCCGCACGGCGCAAAATTGCCCGGATTGTCGCCAAATAGCGGTTAGCCGTTGAAGGTGAAGTTTCTTTGCATTTTACTTCACCCACTTCAGCAATTACTTCCCGAGTTAATTCAGAAAGTAACCGGCCTCTAAAGAACTGTTGAATCCAGGCAACCTGCTTTATATCTTGCTTGTGTGAAGCTTTATGCTCAGTTTCCATCAGCCATTTATAAGCCGCTTCATCCCAAGTGCGCTTTGGCTTATCACCCAGTTTCACAACCCGCCAAGATTCTGCTTTCAGCTTGTCGTGGAATTCCTGTGCTTGGGTTTTGTCTTCTGTTGCAGCAGAGCATCTAACTCGCTCGCCGCTTGGTGTGGTGAAACTAATCCACCACGTCTTATTGCGTTTAAAGAGTGACATAATTGTTTTTCTCCATGTCCCACTTGCAACGCTTGCCGAGAGGGAGCATATAACGACTGAATGTATGCAGCAAGATCATCTTCAATAAATACCCAACGCTTCCCCAATTTCGCACCGGGGATAATTCCCGCTTTGGCACGACGACGTACTTCTTCAGGGTGAAGCTTGAGGAATTGTGCTGCTTCATTCTAAGTTAAGGGTTTTCATTCACCCTCCGAAGCTTTGCAATAATCTTTAGTAGCTCTCTCTACTTCTAGACGCTTTTGTTCAGCTTCATTGAAATTCTGAATCGTATTGAATTCTTTCCCACGTAAACGCACTTTCTCAAGAAGACAATCTTCGCCTGAAAGCCCGATAAACTCTCCGCAGGCGCAAAGATACTGATGCAACGCTAATAAATAACGATCTAGCCCCTCATCAAAGTCCGTAATGCCATACTTTGCCATGTAGGAAGCCAGTGAACTGATTCCCAATGCCAATATTCGTTTATCTTCGGGTAATCGTGTCGCTTGGAACGATCTGGAAAGCGTATTTAGGTTTGTTTCCCAATCTATAGATGAGATATATCCCCAGAGCGGATGAATTGGCCAGCGTGAGCGCGTTTGATCGTCAGGATTAGGCAGTGTAAGACGCAACCATTCCGTTGAAGCATAGCTCCATAAGCCGTTTAGATTAGCTAATACGCTGTCAAGGCTAATCAAGCCATGTTCTGCCAGCACATCACGCATCAACTGAAATTCAACACGCCAGACAGGTTCACCCTCGATCCATCCCGTTTCTTTCCATAAAGGAATAAGATCAGTTCTACCACTGCTATGAATTTCCAATAGTTTGTTGTACAGACGGCAGGAAATTTTGCCGCCCAGACCAATCGACCAGCCGGTGAATTTCTCGTTGATGGCATGCGCATCGATTTTCTTGCCGCGCGTGATCCATGCTTCACGGCCCCAGGATTCCATATTTTCATAGGAAACAAAATCAGCACAGAGATCGATACGGCTGACATGAGCAGAACTGTCTAAAGTGCCCAGTTCCTTGAGAATATCGCGTAAATGCTTTTCTGCTTCAGCAGGCATGATGCTACATAGATACCGGGAAGATATCTTCACATACGCCATTGGTGTTTTCTTGCCGGTTCTGGATAGACTGATTCGGAATGCCCCATCTTCCAGCACATACGGAAATATCGACGAGCCTTTATCCTTGACTTCAAAGATATGACCGCAAATGGCATATTGTGCTTGAGCTTGTTGATCTATTTCAGGATGCTGTGCCAACTGTTTCAGCTTGGCCAAACGTTCTTTGACTTCCGGGAATAATTCACCTTGATAGGATAGATAGAGGCTATCAACCCCAAGCCTTAAAAGCTTGAAGTACTCACTATTGCAGTTATAGGGTACTGTGTTACTACGAAGCGTACCCTCTGGGGATAAATCTGACTGATGCAGCGCATCCGTCGAATCTTTTTCCACCTCGCCCTCGCATCTATCCTCCTCGCTGAAGCTCGTCGTCATCTGCGTTGGCTCGGCGGCTTCGATTTTATTAGATGCTACAGATTCAGGCGAAACATTGGTTTCTTTCTTCATGATAAAAGTCCTTATCGATATTGCCCATAAAAATGGACGGCGACCATGCAGAATGCTTGTCGCAACCGATCCGAACTATATTTATCAAGACAAGATAGCTGAATGCACTAAAAAACAATTTTCAGTGCATTGACTAAAAGCCGTTTTTCTGCTTTTTACGGTATTCAATACGTTTCTTAACTATAGAATTTTCATCCTCAATGTAACCTTGGTCGACATTCAACCCCATTCCGTTATATACATCCAGAATCTCTCGCGCTTTAATATCATCTAGCCATTTAAACCCATCCAGTACAGCAAATAACATATATAACGCCGGATAATCAATCCTGCATTTAATAGCAGGGCGATCGATATATGCTGTAACCGAATTCAAAAAATTAGGATCTTCACCTGTCTGGAGACGTGCATAGGTATCGCGAAAGTACGGATGGCCTGTCAAAATATTTCGATCTATCTGTATAGCTCTGCAGAAAGCTTTCTTATCACCTTTAAGTGCTAGTGGTACAAGTGTAGTCAACTTTTGACCGTGCACCATAAGTGCTATATGGTTGTAAAAATATGCGTAAATATAAGCAAGAAATAACTGTATTGAGAGAAAAATTTTACCCTTTTCATCTTCAGACAATGCTTCCAATTCCTTCCGGGTAATATCCCAATCATCATTGGTGGCATTAGAAAGATTTTCAAACAGATAAAAAAGATCACCACCCAGATTTTCACTTAAATATGAATCAACAAAATCAAGTTTCTCATTTTCTGCCTTTAACGGAAATGAAAATGAACAGCAATAAATAATGTATGCAGGCCTATGGTTGAATGTATCTGTTAATTA
>NZ_JAIEME010000091.1 GCF_019752415.1 Nitrosomonas sp. | reverse complement strand
CGAGGTGACCCGCATAACCTGTATCACCCCTCTCATATTCAGATGTCTCTACTTTGAAAGTTAATGGGACAGTAGTGATTATTTATATTTTTACTGTAGCCCCTCATATTATTTGAAAGGGGTAATTTATGGAAGAATGGTTGTTTATTTCATTGGCAGCGCTAGTCGCATCAACTGTAGCAGCAATAGCAGGGACGGGAGGCGGGATCATTTTGCTTCCCGTTCTAATTGAAGCATTTGGAGTTCGTGAAGCTGTTCCTATGTATGCTGTTGTTCAGCTAATAGGAAATATAAGTCGAGTCACCCTTAATCGACAGTTGATTCAGTTGCCAGTTGTTTTCTGGTTTTGTGTGGGAGCAATTCCGTTTTCCATTCTTGGTGCTTGGCTATTTACCAAGATTCCCGATAGCAAACTTTTAAACATCATTGGCGCTTTTCTGATTTCTACCGTTATATGGCGTCACTGGAGAATGCGCACAATAACTACTTTTAGCCCGAAGTATTTTGCACTCATAGGGGCTATTTTCTCATTTATTTCGGCAATCTCTGGCAGTGCAGGCCCGTTTCTTGCGCCGTTTTATCTTTCTTTTGGTCTTGTCAAAGGTGCGTTTATAGGAACTGAGGCTTTAGGGACTGCTGTGATGCATGTCATGAAACTTGGCACCTATCACGAACTTGGCGCAATCTCCCCAGCCACATGGCTCAATGGCATAACTATCGGCCCGATAATGATTATTGTCGAAGTCGTACTAATCGGATTTGGATTATGGTTTCTTAGCAAGTAGCCTATCAAAACAGCAAATTATCAACTACCAGAACGCAACACCGGATAGGATTTGCGCTATCTCCATAACCAGTTAATTTACTTACTTATGGTTGTGATGAATAGAGTCATGATGATGTCCTCCTGGCACAGCATGGCGTGCATGATCACTTAATTGGGCATCAAACCACTGATGAATAGCAAGTTTAAGTTTTTCAATATGCGTGGAATAAGTAATTTCTGCGCCATCAGGTAATTCCTTATACTCGATTTTGATTTGGCCTGCTTTCGCTGTTTTCAATTCAGCCAACCCAGGCATGCTGGCGCCATGAATTTTTTCCGGATTTGAGAAATTGCCGTGTTTAAATTCTTCAGTAATTCCAGATAGGTGAGCTCGTATTAAGTCAATCTGCTCAGTGTCAGATTTATCTTTTACAGTAACCTGTTGAATTCCTCCGGTATCTGTTTTGGAAAAAATATGCGTAGTTTTTTCCAAATCAAACGGCATTACATGTGCCCCCCTTTCCGCAACTTCATCAAATCGCTTTTCATCCACTTTCTCCTCAGCATGAATAGGTGCTGCAATAAATAAAGCCAGCAAGAAAGACGCAATAAGCAGTTTGTTCATTTTATTTCTCCTTTACTAAGTCAGATGGATCTTATTCGTGTTGGTTCGGGAATAGATATTCCAAATGACTTTAACGTCATTATTGAAATCCCGATGAATGCTGCCCCTATAACATAGGAAGTCGATAAAGAAACCGGCACAATGTTTGTTGATCGATTCATGTCAACGTGCATGCATACCCTTGTAACTGTGACTATATTCCGCACACGCTATCGGATGACGGTGATCTGGCTGATGTGCTGGTGATATAGCCAGCACCGTTAATTATAGGCGTGATAGTACGTTGCTGCCTGCTCGGAATGCTAAGAATGTTCGATGAAGCCGGAGAAGATGCAAAATTGTTAGCTGTCCCCATCAACAAATTATGCACTCTTTATGGAGGTATCGAATCTTGCGAAGAGTTACCGCAGCTTGCCTATAAACTTCCTTACAAAAGTTGCACTTCAAAGTTGAATCCGCCTAGTAGATATAGTAGACCCCCCTAGCACTTGAATAAGTGCTAGGGGGGTCTACTGGTTATATTGGCAATTACAGTGAAGCAAGAAAGGCAACTAAATCAGCCTGTTCGCTATCAGTGAGTCCGATCGAAAAACGAGTATTATAAAATTCAATTACCGCGGGCAGATCTTTAGCTGAGCCATTATGGAAATATGGCGGACGTGAGGCAACAGAACGCAATACAGGACCTTTGAAACGGCCAATATCTTTCCATTTTCCGGTAATCAATGCGCGTCCTGGATCAGTTGTTTCAATGATTTCGCCGGTTACTTTATTTTGCAGTGTATACAAAGGCATATCCGGAGTACGGCGGGAAGCATCGGAAATACCAATATCTAGCGGCATTGGCGTTGAGTGATTACCTGAATTCGGTGTGTTATGGCATGTCGTGCATGTGCCTGGTAATACTCCGACACCTAAATCATCATTAATTCCTTTTACACCAATGATCTGGATAGATTTGCTGTTAAACAATACTTGACCGCGTGCAATGGCAGCACGTGCCTTCTTATTACTACCTTTCGAACTACTTGAATACTTCTTCCAAGCATCATAAATCGACAATGCGCTTGAATCGAAAGGCTTTCTCGTAAGATAATCGCCTACGAGAGTGTCATTAATACCGAAATAATAAATCTGATTAGATAATGTTTGTGGTCCACCCTGCCCACCATGTTTATCTAAACTGCCAGCAACCTTATCTGTTACCTGTGCGGTAAATAAGCCCATTTCAAATGCGACAATTTCAGCTTTTTCTGCATCAGTCAAAGCTGCTGCTGCTTCAGCGTGCCCCAATGTGGCATGATTTGCTTGGGTAGACAGATCAAACGCTATCGGGGAAAAACAAGTTGTAGTCTCAAAAATGCAATTTGTGGAATTTGAATCACGCGTTGTTTCACGCCCATCCCACATCACTGCACTGATAAATTTGAGATTGGTCGTTGGCATAGGTCTACGAAACAGCGACAGCTCTGTCGCACTCGCGAATCCATAGGGATCATCAACTTCGGCCAAAGTAAACTCTGCATCAGCAGGAATTCCGATTCCCACACGGATATTCGCCTTATCTAACAACATGCTGTAGGCTTGGCGACGCTTCTCAACCGTAGACACATCTGCGTGTGGAGAATTAGCACCATCAACTAAGCGAAAAACCGGATCCGTACCCTGTGTTTTTTTAAAGCGCTCCTGGATACCTTTTGGGGTAATTACCCATCCTTCCGTGGGGACATGGCAGGTAGCGCATGTTCGATCATTGGTTCCAAATTTTTTAAAAAATGCATTGTTAAGATCAATGAAACCTGCCGTACTATAGGTTTTATCGGAGCCATGTTTGTTGACTCCGCCGATACTCTTTGGATGCATTGATTTACCATGCTTGCTTCCTTCATGATCATTTGAGTCACTACCTGCAAATACGGGCGTTATTAACATCATCATCGCAATTAACGCTAGCTGCAGCTTGCTCATACTTGTAATAAGCATTTTTTCTCCTTTTTTATGTATAAAAACACTAAAATGAAACTCAAGGATCCCAAGATAAGTTCCCATCCCACACAATCAAATATCACACCAGGAAGTGAAAAAGATGAGAAGAATAAACTTACCCGGAACACTCTGAGTTACATCATCTGTCGATTAGAGTTCAGAAAATTAGGTGTTGAATGCAATACCTAATTGACTGCGTCGGATACACTATATTCTGTGTAGCGCTAGATAAGAACTACCAGTGCAAATAACTGATCAACTATTCTGCTCGACCCTCCAACAACGGGCATCACACCTATAAGCTTGAATTTCTTTTGCAATTTATTGAGGGGATTCAGGTACCGAAGATTGGCTGTACAGCCGAAACGATAGGAACTTGGGTAAGGCGGGTGGGATCCGATCAGGCATGTCGACATCGGATCGGTAAAGGCTCAAGGAATTGAAGCGAGAGAATCGGGAAAACTGATGCAGCTTAACTCATAACAAACAGTTTCCGGGAAACCCGGGGCGATTCAGTTAAAACGGGGATCCAGAAAACTGAAAAACCACAGAGAAGTATTATTTCTCTGTGGTCTCTCGTATCAATTTATTTAAGCGATTTTGCGACGACGCGCCGAGAAACCAACTAAACCAAGACCAGCCAGGAGCATCGCGTATGTCTCTGGTT
>NZ_JAIEME010000079.1 GCF_019752415.1 Nitrosomonas sp. | reverse complement strand
AGCGCAGACTCGCCAAAGTGAATTTGCGAATGAGATTCGACGCCTAGGTAAAGGATATTTTGTGCAAGCACCATACCGGTGGTTTCCTATTGAAACGCATTCCTGGCTTCCTTTTGTCGGTTACCTGCCGCGTCGGCTTCAGGTGTTGCTGATACGGTTTACTAACCGGTTCTGGATAAAGAGAACCAGCCCTGATTTTTACTTGCCAACTATGGAAGACATGAAACATTACTTTCCGGATGCGAGTATTCTCAAAGAATATGCACTTGGTATGACTAAGTCGCTCATTGCTTATCGGCGGAATTAACACAATGTCACGCACTATTAAGCGCCGCGTACTTATCTTAGTCGAAAATCTTCCTTCCCCATTTGATCGCAGGGTATGGCAGGAAGCAACAACGCTGCATGAGAGCGGCTATGTTGTTTCTATTATTTGCCCCACAGGTAAAGGTTATGAAAAGGAATATGAAGTCATTGATGGGATTCATATTTATCGCTATCGATTGCCGTTTGAAGCCGAAGGTGCGAAGGGGTATTTGATTGAATATTCCGTTGCTTTATTTCATACTTTCCGGCTTGCCTGGAAAGTGCAATTTTCTCAGGGATTCGATGTGGTTCATGCGTGTAATCCACCAGATTTGCTATTTCTGATCGGTGGTTTTTTTAAGTTGTTTATGCGCAAGAAATTCCTGTTTGATCATCATGATATCAATCCGGAGCTCTATGAGGCGAAATTCGGGCGGCGTGATTTCTTTTATAAATTACTGGTGCTGTTCGAGCGCTGGACGTTTAAAACGGCTGATGTCTCTATCGCTACCAATGAATCTTATAAAAGGATCGCGATTGATCGTGGCGGAATGGATCCTGCAAAAGTATTTGTGGTGCGCAGCGGACCAAAATTAGATCGATTGTGTATCATTCCACCGAAACAAGAGCTTAAATGCGGAAGGAAATATTTGGTGGGCTATGTCGGTGTAATGGGAGCACAGGAAGGAATTGATCTTTTACTGCAATCCGCACGTTATTTGATTAAGGATCTAGGACGATCGGATGTGCACTTTGGTTTGGTGGGCGGTGGCACCTCGCTTGAAGAGATGAAACGATTAGCTATTGATCTTGGGATTAGTGACTTTGTGACTTTTACCGGCCGGGTACCAGATCAAGCGCTATTAGAGATGCTCAATACTGCTGATATATGCGTGAATCCAGATGTAGCCAATGAAATGAACGATAAATCAACAATGAACAAGATCATGGAGTATATGGCGTTGGGTAAGCCTATCGTTCAATTCGATCTTACGGAAGGCCGAGTTTCTGCCGAGCAGGCATCGCTGTATGCCAATAAAAATGATCCTCATGATATGGCGAAAAAAATCTTACATTTACTAGATGATCCAGAGTTATGTAAGCAAATGGGTGAATTGGGCCGTAACCGGGTTAAAAATGAACTTGAGTGGCAATACGAAGTACCTAAACTCTTAGCTGCTTACGATGCGATTTTTGCTGAATGAGGTTGCTGGCGTTTGGAGTTAAAATAAACGTGCATAGCGGCGATATCGAATCGTAAGTTCCCTCGTCAAGTAGGCAGAGTCCGATAGAGTTTCGGAACCCGGGTTAGCCGGGGCATGGGCTGCGCCGACGGGATATCGCCCAGCGCTTAATGCGGACGGTATTCGTTATAATCAATCAGCCACTGATTAGTGATGGTCTGAACCTGTTCAAAATGGGCAGAAAGATACGCATCAAGTACCTCAGTCCTGTAAGTTCGATTAAAGCGTTCGATAAAGGCATTCTGATTTGGCTTTCCGGGCTGGATATGTTTGCTTCATCTATCACATTCAATGTTCGGAATCGTCTGCCACAGTCAAGGTGTCATGCATGAAATCCAGTGCCCAGCAGCTTCGGCGCGTTGGCTAGCCCCAGCGGTTGCCGGGGTCGATCTGGTGCTCTTGCAGCATCGCCGAGGCATGTTCAAACATCCCCAACGCTCATGCCGGGTCACGATGGCATTGAGCGCATCAATCACTTCGGCATCTCGTTCCGATGCCAGTGCTGGCCTTTTGTAGTACGTCGCCCGCGACAGGCCGGCAATCTGACAGGCGCGCGCATAATCGACAATCTGGTTTGCACCAACTGTGCGATTACATCGCGCCTGGCCAACGGCATCAGAACTTTCGGTTTAGAACATCCCTGATCGCTGCATTCTCAGCCTCCAGCTTACGTAATCGCTGTAGCTCGGATACCTGTACGCCGGAGTGCTTGCTCTTCCACTGGTAGTATGTGGCGTTGATAACACCGTGCTTGCGACACAACTCAACCACCGGCATGCCAGCTATGCCTTCTTTCAGTACCGCAACGATCTGACTTTCTGTAAATCTTCTTTTCTTCATGTGAATCTCCGTTATCAGGAGGTTCCGAAATTCTAATCAACTGTGTTTACTCACAGGGCGAGTTTACGACGGCAATTTTTCTCGATCAATTTCATTAATTATAGATTGGCATGATTCATGCTTTTATTATTAATGCAATATGAAAAAGGCAAACTCTGCGAAAGCAGGGGACGCAAAGTCACTGATCTAACGGGCATTTGCCCCAGGATGGCAGGACTGCCAGATAACACCAATCGTTTCAATCACGTATATGATTTGACGAGTATCGAAAGTAATCACTTCGTACATGGGTATCAACGCAGTTCCGTCCTTTTATCTTTAAGGAGGAACCAAAATGAATAATAGTCATTACTTATTACCAACTAACAATTTGCTGATGCCGATTGGCAAAGCAGTGTTAACTACCCAATTTGGCACAGACAAAATTATCAAGCCTAATACAGGCATGCTACTTTTCGTCATGATGCTATTGATTGCAACTCTTAGCTTTGCTGTGACACCTGCAGCTTATGCTGCTAACTTATTATTTAAATCGAATTTTGGGACAGGTGTTGCACTTACTCAACCGACAAATTTTTATGCAAATGGAGCATGGCAGTACCTTACTGGTATAGACAAAGAAACTGGACATTCTTGGCCGATCAAAGCATTTGGTGCTGATTTCTCAGGTATTCAGCTGATTACGGTTGATCCGATTAATTCCACATCGATTGGAAATTATATAACCAATGAAGTTAGATCGGTTACCGGACCAAAAGGGAATACGATTCGGGAGCTTTTTCAGAACGTGAAAATTAATGGTGCTCTAGGGCAAGCCGGCTCTCAAGCCCCTTTGTTGATTAAAAGGCCTTGGACAACCGGTGATGTGAATAACTTTTACATGACCTATTGGTTTAAATATCCAGCAGATTTTCCGTCAAAACTGACTCGTGATGTGGCAGGGGCAGGTTGGCGCACACAGTTTGAAATTAAAACGGGTGGGTATCTGAATACATGGGTTGGTGATTACAGGATAGGCATAACTATATTGAAAGGATTGGATGGGCAGCTATATTGGCAAACAAAGGGTGACAACGTTGCCAACGGTCCTTGGCCAAGAATTGATTATTGGACTATAGATAATAATGCGGTAGCTGTACCAATTGATAAGTGGTTTAAGTTTGAAGTTTACTGGCACCGGTCAGGTGGCAGTGACGGTCGTTTCTGGGCAGCGGTTGACGGTCAGGTGATTGCCGACCACTACGGACCCAACCTGGGAGATTACAAACTTCCGGTAACTCGGATTATGGTAAACAATCCTTATAGCGGTGGTACAGCAACAATTGAGTCACATTCCACAGGACTGCAAATCTGGGATGGCTTTCCGTGCGGAGATGGTGTTTCTTGCTACAATTACGATACCACGGCTCCTACTACACCTACTTCGCTTGCATTGAAAATTTCAAAATATTCAACTGCTGCTGGGGTTGCATTATCCTGGAGCAAGTCTTCGGATAATGTAGCGGTTGCAGGATACAATATTTATAGAAACGGAACAAAAATTGGTGTAACTACTGCAAATACTTTTAACGATGTGCTCAGTGGCTCTGCAAAAGGGGCTCTTTATAATTACACAGTTAAAGCGCTTGATGCTGAAGAAAATTTATCTCCTGCGAGTGCTGCCGCACTAGTAACATATTAGTGTGCTGCTGGTTAATCGATGAATTGATTTAATCTTCAATAATTTAACAACAATGAATGTGAGTGTGCTGTTCATCATTTGAAATGATTCTCACAGGTGTACTATCCCCGCTGGAATATTATTCTGGCGGGAATAAATCAAATCTTTGCATTTATCGATTGTTTTATTTTTAATGTATGAGTGCAGTGCGATACTGTTGTGACAAGTGACAAGTGACAAGTGACAAGTGACAAGTGACAAGTGACAAGTGACAAGTGACAAGTGACAAGTGACAAGTGACAA
>NZ_JAIEME010000024.1 GCF_019752415.1 Nitrosomonas sp. | reverse complement strand
CCGCTGAAAGCATCTAAGCGGGAAACTCTCCTCAAGATAAGACTTCCCGAGGGTTTAACCCTCCTAAAGGTTCGTCGAAGACTACGACGTTGATAGGTCGGGTGTGGAAGCATAGTAATATGTTAAGCTAACCGATACTAATTGACCGTGAGGCTTGATCCTATAACTTTAAGAATTTAAAATACTGTAAAGTTTTGTGTAGATATTATCTAATCTAATTTACTTTTTCCAATAATGAATATTGTTAGTATAATGATATTCATTGCCAAGTTTCGCTTGGCGGCCATAGCACTTTGGACCCACCTCTTCCCATCCCGAACAGAGCCGTGAAACGAAGCTGCGCCGATGATAGTGTGCATTCGCATGTGAAAGTAGGTTACCGCCAGGCATTCTATAAAGGCCCTTCATCCATTTGATGAAGGGCTTTTTTTTTAATATTTCTTCCTGAAGAATCTTTGGCAATAGCTTAAGTAACAAAAATATGACAGAGGATTCTAAATTATTATCGGACTAATTGTAAATAGCTCAGTAATCAGTATTATAGTCATCTATAGTAATGTGGTCCAAGACCCGGACACCCCAGTTAAGAGAAAATAGTCTTAACTGGAGGAGGAAATGGAAACGAGGAAATAATATACAAAGGAATTCAAACTGGATGCAATCAGTCTGGTTGTGGATCAGGGATTTACGATAGCAGGAGCGGCCAGAGGCCTTGAAATAAAGGCTAAATGAATCGGCAATTTACTTTTGCCAAACCGGATCAAGTTGATGTCAGCGATATCACATACATTTAGACACAAGAAGGCTAGCTGTATCTGGCAATCGTAATAGAGTTATTTTCCAGAAGAGTGGTCGGTTGGAGCCAGAACTCACAGATGAAAGCAACACTGGTTTGTGATTCATTGCGAATGGCTATCTGGTTGCGTCGGCCACCACCTGAACTGCTCGTGCAGCATGAGTCGTCTAGAATATTGTTGGGAGCGTCAATGCAGTTGCGGAAAGCTTCTTTGGCAGCCTCAAGCAGGAACGCTGTCAATGGAGTCATTGCCAACCCGCTATGAAGTACAGTAGGACATTTTGCTGTATATCGCCGTGTTTTATAACAACCAAAGACTGCATTCATATCTGGATTACAAAAATCCGAACCGATATGAAGCTGAAGCAGAAAAAACGATGAAGGTTGCTTAACTGAGGTGTCCGGTTTTACTTGGCCAGGTCATTGAGATATTTTAACCAATTTCCAATTTGTGAGTGTGTACTATGAATGAGTCAGAGTCTAAGAAAGAAGATTGGGAAAGAACCCTACTAGAAAATCTTGCATTAGCAGCTTTACGTGAGCAGCGGCGCACACGCAACTGGGGAATCTTTTTTAAAGTACTCACTTTTCTCTACCTTTTTATATTATTGTTCTTTGCACTAGGCTGGATTGATGATGGAAAAGTGCGATTGTCAGAGAAGCATTCTGCGCTTATTGATTTACGTGGAGTTATTGTTGCAGATGGTAATAGTAGTGCTGATAAAATAAATGCCAGCCTCCGATCTGCTTTTCAGGACAAGAATACAAAAGGGGTTATATTGCGAATAAATAGCCCGGGAGGAAGCCCAGTTCAAGCGGGTTATATCAATGATGAAATTCGTCGTTTGCGTGTTAGATATCCTGACATACCTTTATATGCGGTAGTGGGGGATATTTGTGCCTCTGGCGGTTATTATGTTGCGGTAGCTGCGGATAAAATTTTTGTTGATAAAGCGAGTCTAGTCGGTTCAATTGGTGTGTTGATGGATGGCTTTGGCTTTACAGGAACTTTAGAGAAATTAGGCGTAGAGAGACGTTTACTTACTGCTGGTGAAAATAAAAGCTTTCTGGATCCTTTTATGCCTTTGGATCCTATTCAAAAGGCTCATGCAACAACTTTATTACGTGAAATACATGAACAATTTATTCAGGTAGTGAAACTAGGAAGAGGTGTGCGTTTAAAAAATACACCGGAAATATTTAGTGGAATAGTGTGGACAGGACAGAAAAGTATTGATTTGGGGTTGGCTGATGAAATAGGCAATGCAGAATTTGTTGCACGAGAGATCATAAAGGCTGAGACTCTAGTCGATTTTACACCGCGTGAAGGTTTGTCCGATTTATTTACAAAACGATTTAGCCAAATAATTCTTGGTTTTTTATCCGAAAATATATGGAGTTTTAGATAACAGTGTCAGTGTCGGAGTAAAAAGGTACCAAATAGCACGCGAAAAGTGTACCAGTTAGATTATAAAAAGAGAGATTTAACCTCTGGTTTTGCGCCTCTGATTTTTATTTATTGGGTTTCAACAAAAGCGCTATGTTTCACCTATAATCTTTTATATTGATCTGTTTCTAGAATAGGCACATGATGAGTCAAGCGATCCAGCGGTGCATAGGTCAGTCGTTCTAATCCCAGCACTGTTGATACCGGTTCAAAATTGACCACCTGTGCCGGGATCAAGTTGCGCCACCTGAGTTTCGTCGGCGTGCAACACACGGCCTTGCGATAAGTGCAAAATCAGCCGGTCAACCAGCGGTTGCAGTGCCACGCCGACGCGTCCAACCCATTCTGCCAGGGTGGAGAGCGGTAGTGTTACATCTTCGCGCGGGCGGCGTTTGCGTGATGCGATACAGCGGCAGGTGATCGAGGTATTTGGCCGTGACGATCCAAGCCAGCAAGCCCTGCAGGTGTATTGCGGGCGGATGTGACGGTGCACGAAGAATTCGACGGGTTTAACGTCGAATTGTTCGGTGACGTCTTAGCCGATTTTTACCAGATCGCCGCCGCACTGTTTGCATAGACAGGAATCCGGTTCATGGCGGTGCTAGATGCGCGGCAGGTGATCCGGTAGAGGTTGGCGCCCAGTGCGTGCACGCTTGGGTTTTTGCGGAACCGGCAGCGGCAGTTGCACGATTTCCGCTTCGATCGCCGCCGCATCAGTTTGCCAGTCTTCTTCGAACAGGCTGAATTGTGGCTGCGACAGTGCTTCGTTCTTCGCACCGTAGCGAATGCGGCGCAAATGTGCCAGTTCCAGCGTCAGTGCCTGATTCTTCGCTTCCAGCAGTTTGAGTTCGTTTTGTACTTGCGTAAGCAGTGATTGAATCAGGTTCGATACCTCGGTTTTAGCTTCCGGCGTGAGGTTCAAATGATCAAATTCGATTGACTGTTTTGCGTTTGTTTCCATGGTGTTATTATACTCGCAGGTTCAATTTCGAAGCGCAACGCCTAACGGTGATTTGGTGTAACGAACCGTCTTTCCGAAAGAATACCTCAAACGGGGTTCTGAATCCAAGCACCTGGCGAGGTCGATGGTTGAGTCTATCCACCGCCCACTGCACTTGTTCTTGGGTAACCCCAATCAATTCCATCTCCTTGGGGAAATACTGTCGCAGTAGCCCATTGCTGTTCTCATTCAAGCCACGCTCCCATGAATGGTAGGGATGGACGAAATAAACATCCACATCGAGTTCCGCCGCGATGGTTTTATGCTCCGCAAACTCTTTCCCGTTGCCGAATGTCATGGTGTAGCATTTGCCTTTATGGGGGCGCAGTAGCTTCGTTACTGCCGCCGTCACACCCGATGCATGTTTGCCGGGCACTTTGGCTGCCAGAATGTAGCGCGACTTTTCCTCTCGGCTAATGTGACCAATGCGCCTCGGTGGTTCTTGCCGATCACGGTGTCGCCCTCCCAGTCGCCTATGCGACTCTTCTGTTCCACGATCACCGGACGTTCGTCAATGCCGACCCGATTCTTGATTGTGCCTCGGCGCTTTTGACCGCTCGCATACTGTTCCTGTGCGGCTTCTGGCAGCGCAAGTGCCGCCACAGGTGGCCACCACGGCGCTTATCTGCATAAATGTGCAAGTAGATCGATTCATGACTGATAGGCGTCCGCCTTCCAGAGCAAGCCGTTGAGATCCTTTTTCCGGACTCATGTCCTGTCGAAACAGTCGCTCGACTTCCGTCCACTCCAGCAATGAGTGACGCTGTGCGTTGGCGCAATTCTTTCGATGCTCGTCCCGTAATTCCTGAGCCTGCTTGGGATGCCAGCCACGTCGACCCTCGTTCCGTCTGAATTCCCGAGAAATTGTCGATTTGTGTACGACCAATTCATCCGCAATTTGCGATTGGTTCAAACCTGCCTTCTTCAAGCCAGAAATCTGGTATCGTTGCTCACTGGTGAGCTGCTGGTAGTGCTTCATCTTTGCTCCTTCTACTTGGTCGTTTAAGTAGCTCCGATATGAGCTTCCCCCGAAAAATAGTCTTCCAAGGGTGACGTACAATTAACGTTACTCTTGAAAGGAAGACGATGAAGAAGATACCGAAGCAGGAATACACGACCGATTTCAAGGAGCAAGTGGTCAAGCAAGTGAAGATGGGGAAGTCGATTAGTTTGGTAGCGAAGGAACTGGGACTGGTAGAACAAACACTGCGCAACTGGGTAAAGTTGGAGGAGGCAGGCAAACTTAACGGTACGGGTACCAAGGTTGTCACACCAGAACAGATGGATCTATCCCGGTTACGTGCTGAGAATGTAAGGCTGAAACGGGAGTGCGAGATCCTAAAAAAAGCAACTGGAGATTCAATGGGTGAAAGCAACACTTAAATTGTATAGTTTACATTTTGGAGTGAGCTCATGAATTATC
>NZ_JAIEME010000083.1 GCF_019752415.1 Nitrosomonas sp. | reverse complement strand
TTGTGCTAACTGAACCGGAATATAGTCATTTTTCGATTGATTATCACAGTGTTTGACAGCCGAGCCAGCTTTCAGTACATTCAAAACTCATGGAAAAGGTGGTTTATTTTTCCTATACCCCACACTGTTTTATCTGGCGGTCGATCCCCTCCGTCGTCATCAGAGAAGCAGCGCGCAAGACTAAATGTTTCCAGCTGCAAGATTGCTATCCAATTGGCTACTGTTCATAATGGTCCGCCAGTCTGTGGAGGAGTATGGCAGTTTTCTAAAGCAGAAACTCCTCAATCGATAAAACGGCAATGCCATGATTCGAGTGGCCTGGGCGGCTAGATGGTGAAAAAAATGAGCGATCTTAGAGAGCAACTGCGCAAGGATCTCATCGAGTCTTACAGGCATAGAGCCGCAGGGGATGCTGCATGTGCACTATGTGGAAACACAACGCGTCCACTGGCATTTCATATGCTCGAGGCCTCGTTCAGTGAGGGCAATCAAACACCAGATGGCTTCGTGCCGATGTCAGCCTCTCGCGGTAGAGTCAGCGGCAGCTTTCCAATTTGCAATGTTTGTTCTCCTCCTTGTAAGAAATGTGGCTTGCCAGTACCAACCGAAAAAGTTCTGGAGCTCGGTTACCGTCTAAAGGCCAGAAGTGGTAACGGTGTCTGTCAGCATATTCAGTTCGGACTCTTTCTATCCGCCATTCTTAAGCGGCTATTTGGCATTGGCCGTTTTGGGCGTCGCGCATCGTAGTATTCAGGAAAAAGCCGATAGAAGCTGTGTTTTCTTTCGGAAATACTTGGCCATCTAAGTAGCCCGCCACTGTCGAACCCCGCAAGCAGCTGCATCAGTAATTTAAGACTAGTCTGAAATCAAACCGTCAGATCCTTTTGCTGATCCCACGTGAGCAGTTCCCCGGTTTTTATTTCCTCAAGAACTGGCGCCAGTGAAGTAAATTTGTCCATCACAAATGAACTGAACGTTTTGCCGTATCTGGGGTGGTTAAGTACATGCCTGAAGATCGTCGTGCCTGCCATGAGCACGCTAACCTTTGCCAAATCATCGCCCCCCGCCTTGCTGTAATTCGTCGGCGCCCTACGTATTTCCTGCAAGAGGTTAAGCCCGAGCGACGCTTTTTTGGGGTCGTTAATTTCCATGTTCAGCTTAGCGTCACCTAACATGCCATTGACCTGCGCCTCCGCCGCCAATTGAAACTGCGCAAGGTTTCTCTTCTCAAAAATTTCAGTTACCTTCTTCCAAACTCCGCATCCCACAAAAGTGGGTTCACTCTCGATAACTGCTGCGACGACTATGCAGTAGGCGAGCGCATCTGCATCGAACGCCGCCATGCCGTGCAGTAATGCACGTGGCACAAAATCCTTCGCGCCGACGAGCCTACGCAATTCATAGTCGTCGATGGAAAGTTTTTCAAATGCGTTCAGAATTTCGGGCGAAAGCTGATTAATGCTTTTGACCAGCTTGGGATACGGCACGTACTTGAACGGATGCTCCTTTTGGCTCAGTTGGAGGTTGAACGGGGGCGCCGCCTTTGGTGGGGCGGCCTGAGGAGATTCGGTATTCGGCTTCTTCTTGGATAACGAATCGGCTAACAGCAGTAGTGTTTGCTGTCGCGGCTGTGACAGACTTTCGAATCGTTCTTTACTTGTGGATGAGAGCCCTGGCGTTTCCGAACTTACATTTAATTGAATGTCCTGGAAAACGACTTTACGGAGATCATTCCAGAATTCAAGAAATTGGTCTTCATTAAAGTCCTTTATTTCATCCAGATCCTCCACTCCGGCGGTTTGCGCCGCGAGAATGAGGTATTGCGAACGGGCTTCATCCGGATCGCTTGAGAAACCAGAATACTTGAGGTCGTTTTGAACGATAAGTTGTTCATCGTTCCTGAATTCACACATTGCCAAAATGCCCAAAAACCCGACAGCGCGCGCTGGCGGAAGATAGCTCCATTTGATGCTTGTGAATTCCTTACCGATGCCGGTCGATAAAATGCCTAAAAGCAATTCACTGGTGAGCGATCTTCCACTAAGCACATTGCTTAGGAGTTGCACGGTTTCGGTAATGCCAGATTGAGTAGAGGTGAAAGATCGCCGTATTGCACTTGTGATAGCCGTTTTTATCAGTGCGTCAAACGCAACTAGATAGACGATGTCCTGCTGGACACCAACCGGATAGTTACCGAGTTTGCGCCACTCAGATTTTCGAAACAGATCGAATAAACGCATGATGCGCACCACCAGTGGAAAAGTTATCCATAGCCAAAATGAAAGGCCGTTGCTTGTCTAGATCCTTGGGCATCAGTAAAGATCCTGGGGTAGCACCGCTCGCTTTCTCCAAGTTGCTGGTCTCAAGGAACAAATAACTCGGATTACCCTTCCAGAGCTGCCCTTGAAGCAATGGGTTCGCGTATTGGTGAAGTATCACTCGCGCCCAGACATGCTCAAGCTCACCCGGACTGGGCGTTACGTCGGGTTTGTTTTCCATGACTTTTAGTGCGATTTCGTCAGCGCACGACTTGATTACGCCAGACAGCCAAGCAGCTTCTGCAATCCAGACAGATTCTTCCTTATTCAGTGAACGCCGAGAGGAATACGTCGCTAGGTCATGGGCGGATTGCGCAAAGTCGCCCTTGTAGAGTAGATACCATCCGATTTCTGCATAGAGGCCAGCACCGATCAATCGCACGCCCGTCGGAACTTGTGGAAGATTTATGCTCCAGTCCAGTACCTCTTTCACAATATCGGCAGCTTCCTTGTGCCTGCCAGATCTTATGAGGCACCGTGCCCAGGCAAGTGCCGGACGCGGGAAAAATCTGTCTTCGTAAAGCCCCTTTGTTAATTGCAGATTGTTGTACGCGATGCTGTAGTGCAACTCGGCTTCTCTTCCCTGACCAATTGCTGCGTGCAGATTGCCAAGCTCTTCGATTAGAACCACGTCGTTTGGACGCCTAGCGAGGATGCCTTCCAATGCCGAAAACGACTTATTGACCTCACCCTTAGCGCGGAAAAACTGCGAGGTACCTGCAATGATTTCAGATCGATCGATAGTCCAGCCGGAATCTGGCCGTGAACTATTGGCCCAAGGGTGGTCGCGAATTATCTCCGCATAAGACTGATAGCGATGCGCAGGATCGAGCGCCAAGCATTTTGTTAAAAAAGCGACGATTTGTGCACCCTGGTCCCCTTTGCCGGCAACGCTTGCTAGCAAAGGAGCTGTGCGTATTTGATCCTGTACGATCAGTTCGGGTGATGGTTCAACATAGGGGTGTTCTTTCGTAAGCATCTGATAGAAGGTTACCCCCAGTGAAAAAATATCAGACCTTATTGACGGTGCACTTCCGCCCCACAACTCGGGCGCCATAAAGAATGGCGTCCCGGACACTTCCCTAGATGTCGATTTGGGAATGTTTCCTGCACCAAATGCGATCCGTTCCTTGGCTGTGGCCGCAACGCAGCGCGCCAAACCAAAGTCACTTAGACGTGGCTGACCGCTTTTATCTATCAGAATATTCGCTGGCTTTATGTCTTGGTGGATAAGAGCTTTTTCTGTATACGCAAAGTTCAGGGCGCTGAGCGTCCCTGCAATCAACCGTTGTAGTTCAGTTGCGGATAAGACTTTCCGGTCTAAGGTATCCAGAGACATTGGGTACCACTCGATAATGACGCTTGGAAGACTGTTCCATCTTCCAAATGCAAGCGCCCGCGCGATGTTTGGGTGGTGTGCAACTGAAAACCACGCCTCACACTCAATATCAAATGCTTGGATGCTGCTCTTACCCTTAATGGTTTTCATGGCGACTGTTTTTTCGCCACCAGCCACTGGAAACAATTTATAGACCGTTCCCATGCCTCCATGAATCTCTTTAGCCACCACGTATTTGCGGTTTCTTAAGTATTCGACCGTCAAGATTGCTGGGGGCATCATTTTGTTATTGCCTTGCAAGGAAATTTATAATCTTGTCGCCAAACCACGCGCGACAAGACCCCGGCTTGCTCCTTCGAACAAGGTGACGTCGTTGCTCAGTGATTTGGTGGGAAAATGGTCTTGATTCATCAACATAGGATTGCTCTCAATTGCGATTGTAATGTTGCGCCTTTACCTTGCCGGCAACAACCGTATTTGGAAATGAGGTTGCCGACGATCGCGCTGGTATTTCTAATTGCTGGGCAGCGGGAAATTCGAACTGTCGTCCTGAAAGCGTATTTCCATTTGGGTGATAAGTCAGGGAACGATTCTCGTTGTGCAAGTGGACAGCCTACTCATTTTCTTGCATTGGTTTCATCGACATAAACATCATCCACTAAAATCCTGCTCATAAAATATTTCTCCTTATTATTGTCAGAAAGATCATACCGGCTTACCGTAATATCATCGGTCATCCGAAAAGATTTTGTTATTCACCATCCAGTAACTGCTTTGATTGGTCCTCTACTCTCTGCATTTTCGCATAAAAATCACTTCGCTTATTTGAAATATTCATCGATCAATCCCGCACCGCTGCTTCATATCACTCACGCAATCTGATGAATTCATTGATTTACACCTTTTCTGAATCGCCTATACCCGTGCTGCTCTTGCAACCCGGAAAGAAGACTTAAAACTGGCATATAATAGGATGCTTTGAACCCATACCGGTCTTACAGCAGATTCTCCTGCCGCCGCGAGACCGGTGCGCCCTTGACATGCAACAACCGCACACTTTACCCGCACCCGGCACCCTGTTAGCTCAACCACATGAAAACCAACCATGCCGCGCGCTTGTAGCTCCTCGGCATTATCTATTCCAAGATCATCAAAAACATTACCTGAGCTGTTTTCAAATTCAATGTTCCCTTGTTTTTTCATGGCTCTCTAGCTCCTTTGCTTCCTTGTAACGTTGCTTAATCAAATCCACGTCCTGTTTTGGCGTTGAAATACCTTTTTTGGCTTT
>NZ_JAIEME010000099.1 GCF_019752415.1 Nitrosomonas sp. | reverse complement strand
GTTTGAGGTATTCTTCGGGAAGACGGTGCGCTACACCAAACCACCGTCAGGTGTTGCACTTCGAAATTGAATCCGCGCATCAATAAACGCGGCCTACATCATCCGATTAAGTGTTAGCCGACACACTGTTCTTGATATGATTATGGCCAAGTTGGCCTTGGAATAAGGGCTGGAACGACTGCTAAAGATTCGCCGGAATTTTCGGCGGTTTGGGCTTACACCCCCTTATTGCGCAATTTAAATTGATTCGTGACAAAAAACGAACGACCGGACTATCAAGCATGATGGCTCCGGCCGTACATGAAGTGAGTGACGAAGATATCAGTGCAATAGCGGCTTACTTGTCAGGACTGTAAAACCGTTCACACAACATCAATTTGAATGCGTAACACCCGGTTGAATGTTGGAGATCAGCAAAAAACCGGGTTGTCCGTTTTAGAATCTAAAAACACTTCCAACCATAACAGTATTTAATACAGCGGCTTTGTCCTCAAAAGTAAATTTTCTTTGGGCATGTTGATACCCCATTCTTAAATCTACATTCTTATACAGTTTATAGCGTACTTCAACATCTCCTTGATAAATTTTTTCATTTCCGTTTCGGCGCTCTTCATCTATATGTCTGGACGTGAACAGATTGTGCTCGAAATCAAAACCTAGTATAATCAATGTCTTCTTAGTAAAATGTGTTGTCATTTCTGCCGAAACATAATGACTCCGGTAAGAAATATCGTCTTCAAACTGAATCCGCTTGCGCCCGCCGGTCTGACCTCTCTCGAAGTGATAACCCAGCACAAAATCCATACCAGGTCGAATCTCCCATTCCAGGTGGGCACCAACTGTCCAGAAATCGGTATCTCGATGGGAAAAGTTTCTGTTATACGATCTGTTTCCATATCTCCCTAGCGTTCGAAGGCTGAGATTGTCAAATATCTTGCGTTCTAATTCCACTGTTCCGAAATGGGTCGTTACTCGCTCAGAAAACAAATTTTCATTTGCTGGTTCTTGATTTGTGTTTTCTTCTTGCGCCTCTAAGATTCGTAAGTCCCGACGGATTCTATTTTTGCCAACAAATTGATCCGGCCCAAAATGGTAGCGAAATCGAAGATTAAAATCAGCCGGAAGCGATTGTGTTACTTGCGCGCCATAGGTTCCATGATTAAATTTCGTGTGTGAAGTAAACAAATAGCCTTGCGCCCTGAGTTCGAATGCCATTTTCCCCCAAGAAGGATGGAGTGTTTTGATCACATTTGCAACAGGCTCATACACGACGTCGTCGCCGACACCGGTGTTTTCAAGCAACGGCTGAGTTGGATCTTCTCTGAGTGAGAGCCTTTGCGAAGCTGAAAAGATTGACACATCACTCGTATAAAAAACGTTAGTTTCACCGATTAACTTTATTTCAGAACTGGCGGTATGGGGAAATAGAAGCAATGTTAGAACTGTAAACTGGATTACCTTTATGGTTTTAACCTTCAATCAGGCTCTCCAAACGTATTACGATCTTATATGTCACAAGCATGCTTGACAATTAAGTTGGTTAGTAGATCAAAAACGAGTTTCTGTGCTTGAACGTTTGTAGCCCTAATTGTGCTAAGAAACATTTCTAGGGCCTGTCTCATAATACAAAAATTATGGATTTTTGATTATGCAACTTATTGATTTTTAACAACCGTAATTCTCAAAAATGCCATTATGAGACAGCCCCTTCTATACTTCAAACCACAAATTACCTAAAAAAATGCTTGTTTATTGATCGGCCTTAGTTTGTTGAGCAACTTTAACTTTATGTAGCCGCTTGATGATTTCATCGGTGGTCACAACTTCATGAGCAAGGAATTCGTAGTTAATATGTGCGGCTTTTAGCGCATCTTCACCTGCCGCTGCTGTTGCGTCTGCAACAATAATCACATCAAAGCCATTTTCAATGGCATCTCTAGCATGCGATTCAACACACATATTAGCTACCATACCCGTCATGATTAGCGTTGTTACGCCATATTGCCTAAGTTGCAATGCAGCATCGCCAGTCCAAAAGTTACTCAAACCCTTATGTGGGTTCAAAACAACGGTATTATCATCAGGCTTTAAGTCCGGATGAAAATCGTGACCCCAGGTGCCCTGGATAAAAAGATTATTCTCGAACATGATCTTGTCAATGCCGTTAAGACTAGTCCAATTGTCATAATCCTTTTTGGTATACATATGAGTTGAATAAAACACTGGAATACCAACCCTTTTAGCGGCATTTCTTAATTGAACCAAGCGTTTAACGACTTTTCCCGCCACCACACCCTCACCAACCAAAGGCCAACCAGCCCCGCCTTCAGATATGAAATCATTTTGTGGATCAGTAATAAAAACCGCTGTCTTGCTCAAATCAATCTCAAGTGTTTGTCTGGGTATGAACTTTTGTTGATAAACATATTTTGACGCCACTGCATCATGCTTGTGTTTGTGATCTTGGCCGGACATCGAAACTGAATTGCTCAAACATGCAATTAACATGATCAGTGCTTTGCTTAAAGTTTTTGCGTTATACATATAAATATCCCTATTGAATAGTGTGGTTAATTGTTAATTTAGCCAAATATGTTCACGGAGATGTTTGATGCCTTAATTAATTACAGTGCAACAACACCTTGTGGTCGAGCCAGCAAGTCGTCCCGGACAGGGAGAGTTTCAGGCGAAGAAGACACTTCCTCAAGCGTGCCATCCGACTTAATCTTTAGCACATTCAGTTCGCTGCCTTTACCTATCGGTGTTTCAGGAAAAGTCCTATGTTTAACGATGTGCAGAAAAGCTTCCGTAGAATCCAAATCCATCTGATAGGGATGGCCATCACCTTTGAGTTTCAGCGTTTGAATTTCTACAGGGTTCGCTGGGTTGGCCAGATCATAAACAGACACTGTATTGTCACCATTATTGGTGGTGTAAGCGCGTGTACCCGCTGAGTTAATCTTGATCCAGCAAATCAATTCTCCTTTATTAGGTACTAATCGAACGAACGTTAACTTACCGTCATTATCATATTTGAACACTGCAAGGCGCGCGCTGGATACCATACTGACGTATATCAGTGGTTCTTTTGGATGTGCTTGCAATCCAAACATCAGAGGATCAGGTTCGCCATCATTATCCACATCAAGCCCGCCTTCAAATGCACCTGGCGGTGCAGGTGTGGGTGCATGCTGTGTCAATGTTCCATTGGGATTGATTTTGAACGACCTGATCATGCTCGGGGTATCCTTTTTGATATCTTCACCCCACATGGCGACACGACTGGCCAAGGGGAAGCGACCAAAGTCACCGTCAAAAATGAATTTATCTCTGACAAGCAATGCCTGAGTGGGTGATCGACTCGCAGTCGATAATTCAATCGTTGAATTTGGAATCGGCGTGAGTTTCCCGTTTTTGTCGACTCTGAAGCCCGTGTAGTTAGGCTTGGTTTTTGTCATATCACGCTCAGGGTCTTCATTTTTATTGACGACATATAATTTATCTCCCGCCAAAGCTAGACTGACAGGATTTTTACCACCCGACGGGAAAGGTGACCCCTTAATAGACACTAATCCGCCATCAGGTTGAATATCAAAAACCGCAATAGTATCCGAGCCTCCATTGGTGGCGAAAAGGCGTGTGTGTTCAGAATTGACAATAATATTCTGATCAAGATCAAAAGGCCCGAAATGGGGCAACCCAAATTCTTTTTCTTTAGTGGCATAACCCTTGCCTCCTGTATGAAATGGTGAGCCTGGCAATGGGGTTAGATTACCTCGATGATCTCGCCGATATCCGAGTATTGCATTGCCATTATCAACCGGATCGTTGCTCACTACATAGACCACGCCCTCCAAATCGGATACCGGCTCTTTGGGTGCAGCATTACTCACTTGAAATCCTAGACCGAATATTATCAGCGATAAAAATCCTAGAATTATTTTTAGCTTATCGGAACCAGAATGGCTTTTATTGCACCTTTCCTCAGTAAGCTCACAGGTTTTTTGAATATTCATAAATACAATCTCCATGACTATTTATTAGCGGGTAGTGCCCAGGAAAGCACTGTATAAAATCACAAGCAGTGGATTATTGCGTTGAACGGCACAAAGAAACTTGCATGTGGCTCTACCGAAACTCAAGATATCCGTTTTCCAATTTTCATGCACTAGAAATAAAGTACCCCGCCGCAAGCAGCGGGGTGCTAACTGCGCTTTTCTATCAGTTGGTTTACCCCAAAGGGACGGGGAATCAAACCAATAGATCTTACTTGGGCGTAGTCAAAGTAGGATAACCTTCAACATAGATCCAATCGTTTTGCTTAGCTGGCATATGGCAGCCTAAGCAATCTGCTTTATAATCATTGGATGCATTTTTACTGGTGTCGTCGGTTTTGAACAATGCCCAACCCCAGCCATCACCCCATATAGGATTGTTTTTAAAACGTCCTTTAGTATCCTTTACCATTACGAACCACTGTTTAATATCGCCTGTTGCATAACTAACGTTTTTTCCAGTTGTGTAATCTCCGGCTTTTGATGGGCGTAATTCTTTAACCAGAGTAGCGCCATCTGGAAACTTTCCATGTTTCCGATAGTAGAGCGCGGTTTCTGCTTCTGTATATACATCATGGAATCCACTTGCGTCACCTTCTGGCACGAACCAGGAACCCAGATGTATCATTGAAATACGAAAATCTTCAGGTAGACTGATATTTCCTGATTTATCAACATAAGGTGAAAAACCTGTGTCATCGGCTATCGCCTCGCTCGTTTGTAGCAACATTGTTACCATCGACAAAATAATTAAAGTTGAACCTATAGAGGATAAGCTCAACTTTCTTGTTAGCATAAAGTTTTCCATTATCACCATTCCCCCCCGACAGCCTTCTTAGGATTCGCTTTAGCGGCTTCTAAGACTGGATAATATTGTGTAAATACGAAGTCGTCTTTTGCTGACTCATCATGACAAGCGTTACAACTTGCTGTTGGCTCAGCCTTTGTTGTCTTTTTCAGAGACTTATGATCTTCTGTTGAGAAGCTGAAGTAAGCCCAATTACCAGGCTCATTTGGAAATTCACGTTTACTTTTTATAGTTGCCTCAAGACCTATGAATCTACCCATAAAGTAGCCCTGTCCACTTGGAGCAGATTTAGTGCCAACACTATTCATTTCCTTGACAAGAATGGTGCCATCACGAAACTTTCCTGTTTGCTTCCAGTGTTCCCAGCTCTCTGGATCAATGTAAACACTGTGAAATTCTGGAAAGCTAGCTTTTCCGTTATTCATGTCATTGGGTGTAACTGGAGCGCCCACATAAATCCACTCACGATATCCGGTAGGGCGTTCCAATTCGCCATTTTTGATAGTGAAGTACTCTTTTGCAGAAACACTGCTAGACATCAAAAAAAACATGACGACAGTGCTTGCAATGAATAAACTGGTTAGATATATTTTGCTTTTCATTTGTTTATTCCTTTTCAATACGCGGATTCAATTTCGAAGTGCAACACCTGACGGTGGTTTGGTGTAGCGCACCGTCTTCCCGAAGAATACCTCAAAC
>NZ_JAIEME010000058.1 GCF_019752415.1 Nitrosomonas sp. | reverse complement strand
GCTAGGAAATATTCGATTTGTTGTTTTCCGGTTTCCATTAATTTTCCATTACAGTGCGTGCAGCGTGTCAGTGGTTTATCAAAGAATACAAATTAAGTCTTTTCAAGACTTCTTAAGTTTGAATTTTAGGTAGATTTGCACGAACAAAATATCCGTAAGTGATAATTCTGCGTTGCAGAAATGAACGATCCCGGGTAAGAACTATCCGTTGTTGCTCACTGGCGATCGTTGCAACTGCGGTATCGTCGAAATCATTGCGATACAAACAATCAAATCCCAGTAACCTTAAATAGCGCGCTAATTTTCCAAGATTGGAGTCCACAACAAACACAGGCGGTCGTGACACTTCCATGCGATGCGGCAATAACCGCTTGACTTCAGGGCTACCATCGGCGGGATAAACCTGGATGCTGTCTTTATCCTGCACAATATAGTCAAAATTTACCGCAACACCATTGACCAGAATCAGCTCAACTTCCGGGTGCGGCACATTAAATGATTCGATCATGTCCTTGACCGAGGCTTTCCGGTAAAAATTATGAATAATTTCTGTAGCACTCAGCGCTGGCGCAATAAAGTCGTTTAATGAATGATAAAAATGTATTTTGATCTGCGCCAATGATCACTACCCTAAAAATTAGCTGCACTTAAGATTTTGATGGATTTTTGACGTCGAGGTTGATTTAGTTTGACTAAGATCAATGTTTCCTATGATTGCAATCAGTATTCTGAGAACCGTTGTAACTGGAAAATTAATTATTAACTAATATTCAGAAGGTTTTGTATGAGGATTACACACTTTTTGGGTGCATCAGTAATTTTGGCCTTAGTTGCTTGTGGCGGCAAACCAACCGCGCCAGAATCTCCTGATCCTGCGGCCTACGGTAAGACAATTCAACCATTTCATCAAATACCTGCAGGCGATCAGGAAGGTGGCGGTCAAGCCAGATCAACCGAAGAAAAATCAAATTACTAAGTGAAAGTTTATCAGTGTTCTACAGCAAAAAATCACAAGCAAATTTGGGCTATAGAACACTGAGTTTTACATATCAAATAAACAACCCCGTGGTCTTGCCACGGGGTTGTTTATTTACAGAGTCTTGAGATATTCCAGCAAATCCTCTTTTTGCTCTTTAGTAAGAGGCTTTAAAATTTCCCCATTCGGTTGCGCTGTTTTACCGGATGCATATTCATGGCCAGCATTGCTATTGCCAGGAAAACTGGTATCAAAAGTAAAACCTTTGTCACCGCTCTTTAGGCCGACTTTTTCCGGATCAAATTCGCGCGATCCAACTTTAAACTGATCAGGACGGTATTCATCCTCTTCCGGATCACCTTCACGTTTCTTGGGTAGTAACAAATCATGAAGTGATGGCACAGAACCATTGTGTAAATAAGGTGCCGTTGCCCAGATACCATTCAAAGACCGTCCCTTATAGGCATTCAGTGAGGCCAATGGATTAACTGTAGTATCCGGATCATAATTGCCATGCTTAATGGAAGATTTAATCTCATTTTCATAAAATGCTTTTGCAAGATTAACAATCCAATCCGTCCAACGTTGGAAAAACCATTTATCGGGGTCAGGAGTAGCCACCACATTTCTAGTTGCTTGAGTCAGCAAGGCAGCAACAGGAGCCTGTTTATCCAGTAAAATATTACCTACACCAAGGCCTACATACTGGTTGCGCAAAATGCCAGAATAGCCCTGAGCAGTAAAACTGTTTTTAGCCATAGCGGAATCCGTTCCTACAAAATTGACTTTTGTCATATTAGCGATAATACGACGATTTGGATCCTCACGATCAATCCTGGCATGACAGGCCTCGCAATACTCGTCAAACAATGTTTTACCCCGAGCAGCTTTTTCCCTATTGATATCACCAAGAATCTCCTCTGGCCAAACAGGAGAATTTAATTTCATCAGGTGTGATTCAATTCTGTGCAAGTTTTGTACATTAATGGAAGAAGCAAAGCTGACTTGCGTGATGCCATCGCTTTGTCCGCCGATAATTGATGATAATGTCGTTCTTTTTTCTTCCTTCCAGTCAAGTGTGCCAAATACGCCAATCACTTCACCCGTATTTCGACCAATTGGCCCTAGCCCAGCATTGTCAGCTATCCCATTCCATTGCACATAATCGTGTTGAGCGATGTCCCATAAGAAGGGATAGCTAACGGGTGCGTCAGGTGCGTTGAACAATGCATGGCGCAATCGCCCTAATTGCCATTTAGTGAGATGCTTGCTAAGGCGTTCCATCACATGATCACGTTGATCTCCCGACATCACTTTACCTACGTCCTTTGGTATGATCTCGTCGATTTGTTCCTTAGTCATCACTTGATCCCGCATGATCTTAGGATCACGCAACAGCTCTCTTAACTCTCTTTCATTGATGATATGTTCAAGCACACGATTATAAATACGTCCAAAGGCATCCAGTCGTGCATAGCCATAGGCAGTTGGGCTATGATTGATCACGGTATAATCGTAAATGCGTTGTTCATACTTACTTAGATCGGCGAGTATTTCAGCTTCCGATTTGTAATTTCCCTTTGCCAGGACATTTTTGACAAACCGCTGCGAGGCTTCTGCATTTTCACGCGTATGTTTCAAAGCTTTTGCGATATCTTTCATGATGTTTTCCATATCCGCGGTGGCTGGACCGCCATCAATACGGATACCCACACCGTTATAGTTTACTTGCCCGGTATGGCATGCGGCACAAGTTAAACCGACATACTCTTTGCCCTTGTAGTCATCCTTGACCCAGCCGACAGGTAACGCATCCGGGTTGCTCGATGAGGCCTTCTGGGGTAAATAACGATAGAAATTCATATTCTCATCAGAGCGGAAAAGCTGAGATTCTCCCGCCTTTTCCAGTACCAGGAAGAAATCATAAGGCATCAGGTTTGATCCTTGTGTGGTGTAGTAGAACCACAAACTGTCGGCAGAATTCCAACCTTGATCAAGGTATTTGATCTCTGTATAACTATCACCTAATTGATCTTGTTCAACAGTCGCTGCATAGCGACTCTGCTCGGCTTCCGGAATCAATCCCACTTTACAGCCAGATAGTATTCCGATCAGAAGAGCCAGAGCTGGATAAAGAAATAAAAACCGTTTTTCTGACGCAATGAAATATTGTTTCACGATAATTCCCCTTTTTACTTGAATTAATTCAATCAGTATTGTCAAGAACAAAAACACATGCATGGTAATGCTAAATTCTGAATCTGTTAATAAATCGTGTAATGACTTCTCGCTCCTCACATTACATGATCCTGGATTATTTCTATTCGAGGTCCGTGCTGATATCCCAATCTTGGTGAATTGTATTTTTATTACGTGCCGTAACAGTTCCTGATTATATTAAGAATCCGTCGCTGATAACAACAATACTCACAATCTGAAGAAATCATACTTGAAATCAACAGCAACTTTACTGCCAAACCATCAAAACTTTATTGCGGTTAAACCAAATAGAACAAATATTCCCTGCGTTGCGAAGCAGAAGCCGATACTAAGGATAAAGTTGATACTGTAATTTTCTTACAACTTGTCATACACTTGCAAAAATACTGACTGTAACAGTGCTATAAAAATCCAGGAAGCTGCCATGAAACAACCATACGCCATTCTGTTAGCTGTACTCTTCGCGCTAACACTGACTGCCTGCAACACAACGCCTTCTGCACATATTGATGATGACAGGATTCATGTAACGATTCTACACTTTCAGGATATTTATGAAATCACACCGGTAAGCGGCGGCAAAGAAGGCGGCATTGCACGGGTTGCCACATTACGTAACCAGTTGCTGGCACGTAACCCCAATACCATCACTACATTAGGCGGAGATCTATTCAGCCCATCTGCAATCGGCACAGCACAGTATGAAGGCGATCGACTGGCTGGACGGCAAATGGTGGATGTTTTGAATCACTTCGAGCTTGACTACGCGACTTTTGGCAATCATGAGTTCGATATCAAGGAGAGTCAATTCCATCAGCGAATGCAAGAAGCAAAATTTACTTGGGTATCGAGCAATGTATTTGACGCGAATGGTCGTCCTTTCTCAGGCGTCAATCAAAATCTCGTTATTTCAGTTACCGGCAAGAAAAGTGGAAAATCTTTCAGGATCGGTATGTTTGGACTAACCCTTCCAATCAATAAGCCTGACTATGTCAGTTATTCCGAACCCTTGACAGTCGCCAACGAGCAAATCAAGCAACTCGGCAAGCATTCCGATTTCATTATTGCCTTAACACACCAAACCATCGAAGACGACATCGAGTTGCTGCAAAAGAATCCACAAATCGGATTACTACTGGGCGGACATGAACACGTCAACTATCAGAACTGGCGCGGGAATTTCACACCGATTCTGAAGGCCGATGCCAACGTGCGCTCAGTTTACGTGGTTGATCTTTATTTCGATCCACAAACTGGCAAAACCGAGATCAAACCCACTTTTGTGCCGATCAACGACACCCTGGCGGAAGATCCTAGCGTCAAGGCAGTCGTCGATAAATGGATGAGCATCGCCTTCGCTGCCTTCCGTCAACAGGGATTTGAGCCTGAAGCCGTGGTCACGACCACCACCGAAGCATTGGATGGACTCGAATCCAGTGTACGCACCCGCAAAACCAACCTGACTGAATTAATCGCCCAAAGCCTGCTGCGCCCCTATCCGGAAGCCGAACTATCGCTCTACAACAGCGGCTCGATCCGCATTGACGATGTGCTGCCCGCGGGTCAAATCACCGTCTACGATATCATCCGCGTGCTACCTTTCGGCGGCAAAATCCAACTGGCCGCAATAAAAGGCAGCCTACTGTTAAAAGCACTGAATCAAGGGGTAGCGAACACAGGCGCAGGCGGCTTTCTGCAATCCGCCAACACACAACAGATCAACACTGGCTGGCAAATCAACGGCACTCCAATCGATCCGAAAAAAACCTACAAACTGGCGATCAATGATTTTCTCGCATCAGGGATTGAGCGTAACTTGGATTATTTGAAACCCGGCAATCCGGATTTCACGATTATCAATCCGGGAGAAAACATCGATATCCGCCAAGTGGTGATTGATCAGTTGAAGAATAACTAAAAAAGTTTCTGACGATCCCTAAAATGCCTTGCTTTTCCAATTGACCAGCGAATCTTAGGCAAAGCAAATAAATGTAAAATTCATCATCGAATAGAATCACTGGATCAGGATAATCGCACCGATATCAACTCGATTTTTGCAAATTCAACTTAATCACAGCTTCTCTAGACTACTTGTACCTCTATTACAACTCCGAGAACAAGTGTAATGGACAGGCCAACCATAAAGCAGTTTGTCTTAGTTGCAATGGTTGGTGCAAGTAACGCGCTAACGATCCCCGCGATGACCGCGAACAATGCGAGTCTACTGAGAAAGAAAAACAAGAAATTCAGCCATTCAACTGTACTAAAGTCGACTAGCAAGAGATTCATCGCAATCGGTAATAATGCTCCCGCTGCTCCATAACCAAATTGCCGAAATTTCGAGAGTTTCTCCGGTTCCAAAGACAAAATCTCTGTTGAAATTTCCATCGGCACAACGTCTAAACATGTCGGAGGCTTACCATCTAGCCCCTTCTCTTTTTTAAGGGCTATGTCACCGTTAATTGTTGAACGTCATTCATACCCAATGCGGCAAGCAAAACTGAGCGGGGAGACAAGGAACCATGAGCACGATCAATCAGCCGTCGCCACCCGAGATAATTGGCA
>NZ_JAIEME010000089.1 GCF_019752415.1 Nitrosomonas sp. | reverse complement strand
AGATTTCGCGCGGGAAAGCCGCCAAGCAAGCCGTATGCGATCGCGGCTACCGCGGCAAAGTTGAAGTCAATGGAACTCGGATCATTTTGCCTGGAAAAGCATTCAAGAAGGATACCCGGTACCAGAAAGACAAGAAACGGAAACAGTGCAGGAGGCGTGCGGCGATTGAACCCATTATCGGCCCTTGAAATCGGATTACCGAATGGCGAGGAACTATCTGAAAGGTGCTATCGGCGATCACATCAATCTGCTGATGGTTGCTTGCGCATGGAATCTGAAACAATGGCTTCTGGCCATTTTTTGGCTCTTTTTCCCATGGCGAAAACTGCGAATTTATCAGATTACTTGATGGAAATTAAACTACCGGGCCATGCGTTTTGGTCAATAACAGTTTTCTCGGATAGTTCTTCCAGAACAACTGTTGTTTGATACTTTTTCAGGGTCGACTAAGTAATATCTCGTTGGCTCGCTTTAATTCCCGGTTCTCCTGTTCCAATTCCTTGAGCCGCTCACGATCCGCGCAGTCGACATGCCGCCTCGAATTCCCTGATCAATCTCTGTTCGTCTTACCCAAGTGCGTAACGTCTTCGTTGTACAGCCAATCTTTGATGCGATCGACTTGATCGCCATCCATTGTGATTCATGCTCTATTTGTAGCTCGAACACCAATCTTACCGCTCGTTCTCGTACTTCCGGTGAATAACTGATTTGGTTTTTCATCTCTTCCTCCTCTCAAATTACTTTATCTCCGGAAATACCGGGGCGATTCAAATTCAAAAAATTTAGTAGCCATCAACCTTGACATCTGCGAGCTTATTTAGAGTTTGATCAGAAATTCAGCAATCAGATACGCACTGTCAAGTAAGAATTACGGTTTGAGATGATTTGGCAGGCACGCGCAAACGAGATCTTTCTGGACATGCCCACTTTTGTCACCCGGAATGCTATTTTGGCAGCAAGATTCCTCATGCAAATAAGAACCAGCACCAAGATGAGCCGGTTCATGGTCAGGAAGATGCTATTTATCATGCGACAGAAGTATCAGCGCGCATTGCTAGAATTTTGTTGAGTCGGCAATCATTCTTTCCTTGGCAAAGCTTTCTTTCAATTGGAATGTGCTCGCGATATCCCTGTCGACGTTGTGCTTTCAGGCGCTTCAATTCATCTTTGTTTTCAGGGATACTCTTTGGCGGACGCCCCAGTGGCTTGCCTGCGAAGCGGATGGTCGTGCACCGAGTTATCATGCGACAATTCTCAAATCTCCAGACACTACAGAATTTGATGGAAAAAACTTTCGATAGAGCATGCTGGAAATTTCCTGAGAGAATTTCAGGGAGCATGCCATACAGCGATCTAAAATAAAATTTACTTGGCAAAGGAGTTCAGAAAATTTGTTAGTGCAATCAAATATTCTTGCTTTTGTTTTGGGTGCCAGCTTGTTGCAGCAACGAGCTGAATTACCAGAAATTTTGTGGGCGTGGAGTTTATTGCTGCTGGGCATCGCGCTTGGGTTGTTTCGATGCCGTCAATTGGTGATTCCGGTAGTAATAAGCAAGATTGTGTTTTGGCTGCTTTTTATGGGAATAGGTTTTTTCTGGGCCGCTGCGATGGCGCATTGGCGTTTGGCCGACTCATTACCCCACGAATGGGAGCGTAGAGATATCCAGGTTATCGGTGTAGTGGCCAGTATGCCGCAAAAGGATGATCGCAGTATGCGTTTCCGGTTTGATATTGAGCGTGTGGTCACAGAAGGTGCAGTTGTACCCAAAAAGGTTGCATTGTCCTGGTATAAAGAGCGGCAAGTGGATTCAGTTCAGAAGGTGTTTCCGGCTATCAAAGCAGGAGAACGCTGGCAACTAATGGTGCGCCTAAAACAACCGCACGGTACCTTGAATCCGCATGGCTTCGATTATGAAGCATGGGCCTTGGACCGTAATATTCGAGCAACCGGATACGTGCGAGTATCGGACGATAATCAGCGCTTGCATCCGATAGTGCAACGGCCAAGCTATTGGGTTGAGCATATTCGTGAAGAAATCCAGCGACGCTTTGCTGCGAGGTTAACCGATAAATCCTATGCCGGTATACTAAAAGCTCTGGCGACAGGCGATCAACAAGCCATTCCCCGCGATCAGTGGCAAATATTTACTCGCACAGGGACCAATCATTTGATGGCAATTTCCGGACTGCATATCACTATGATCTCCAGCATGGTATTCGCATGCGTATTCTGGCTATGGCGTTGGAATCGCTATTTAGCATTACGTCTGCCAGCCCGCCGTGCCGCTGTCATGGCTGGATTGATGGTGGCATTCAGCTATGCTGTGCTATCTGGCTTTGCAATTCCGGCACAACGCGCATTCTGTATGCTGGCTGTGGTGGCGATCGCGCTATGGAGAGGCCAATATACTTCAGCTACGAGGGTGCTGGCATGGGCGTTATTTTGGGTGGTGCTTCTAGATCCTTGGGCAAGCATTGCACCTGGTTTCTGGCTGTCATTTGGCGCAATTGCCATTATTATGCTGGTGACGGTAGGGCGGATCGGCAAAACTCACTGGCTGAGTGATTGGTTGCGGATTCAATGGGCCATTACTCTGGGACTCATTCCACTATTATTGGTTCTGTTTCAACAGGTGTCATTGGTGTCACCAATTGCGAATGCCATAGCCATTCCGTTGGTGAGCTTGGTAGTGGTGCCGCTCACATTGCTGGCGACAATACCTATATTTGACTTTATGTTACCGGTTGCACATGGCGTGCTAAGTATTGTCATGCTCTTACTGCAATCTCTGAGCGATATGTCAAATGTAGTATGGCAGCAGCATGCGCCACCGATGTGGACAATAGCGGTGGCAATCGCTGGGATCTTGTGGTTGTTGCTGCCCGGAAGCTTTGGATTGGGTTTTTTTGCCGGTTTCCCAGCACGCTGGCTGGGTGTGATTGCATTGCTTCCGATGTTCCTGGCACAGCCATCTCGGCCAGAAGCCGGTGAGTTATGGTTAACGGTTCTGGATGTTGGTCAGGGATTGGCAGTAGTGGCGCGCACTGAGCATCATGCTCTGTTATTCGATACCGGTCCCAATTTTGGTGAAACGGACAGCGGTAGCCGTATTATCGTGCCCTTTTTACGTGGAGAAGGTATTCGCCAGCTTGATACTTTAATCGTATCACATGCTGATTCAGATCATAGTGGTGGCGCTTTATCGGTACTGGAGGCGATACCTACTAAGAGATTACTATCTTCTCTGTATAGCCATCACCCAGTACAGCAAGTTGTGCGCCATAAAGAACAGTGCCGTGCTGGCCAATTCTGGCAATGGGATGGCGTATATTTTGAAATGCTGCATCCATTAACTCAGGATTATGCGAATACAAGACTTAATACCAATGCACGCAGTTGCGTGTTAAAAATTACATCAATTCATGGGAGTGTATTGCTGCCGGCTGATATTGAAGGAAAGGACGAGCAGGCATTGCTCGCTCGCGCCAGTGATAAGCTTCCTGCAACAGTACTGATCGCGCCGCATCATGGCAGTAATACTTCTTCGACTGCTGCTTTTTTACAAAAAGTGAATCCTTCCCTGACGATATTCACAATGGGCTATCAGAATCGGTACGATCATCCGAGTGAAGTGGTGGTGGCTCGCTATCACAACTTGGGGAATCAATTATTGCGCAGTGATCTAGAGGGTGCTATTTTGGTTCGCTTTGCAAATAATGCGTGGTCTGTTGCAAGTTGGCGAAGATTGCATCGCCGCTATTGGCAGCATAACAGAATTGAATAAATTAACCCTGATCTTGATTGAAGTGCGGTTTGAGTTTTCTAATATTCGTCAGGTAATTCGATATTACTAAATATCACAGTGAAAGTAGTACCCATTCCGGGCTCGCTGGTGACTTTGATTTTCAGTTTGTTATTTTCTGCTGCGATTCTTACGATAGACAAACCAATGCCGCTGGATGCTTTGTTATGAAGAGCGGCCCTAGGCGAATAAAAATACTCATTAAATATATTCGGCAGATCTTTGTTATCAATGCCGATTCCATGATCGGTTACAATAATTTCGGCACTTCGATTAAGGCGATTGACGGTCGATGCAATTTCAACGGATCCGCTATCATGAGAATAGGTGATTGCATTGGTAATGATATTTTCCAGGAGTATTCCCAATTGATCAGGAATTACCTTACAGACAAAGTTCTCAATCGATAGATTGAGTACAACGTTTTTAGAATTGGCAACGGGAGTTATTTTCTCAAGACACTTCTGAAGAGCAGTTTGAATATCAACAGATTCGAAAACTGCGGTGTCAAGACAAGTATCTTTCAGTCGTTCTAATCTGAGTAAATCAAGTATTAAGCCGGACATATTCTTTGCCCGGACATCCATCTGTTGAAGTGCCGTACTGACTTCAGGTGTCGTTTCGCCCAAATAGCCCTCGTTAATCAAATTTATTTTGCTACGGATAGCATCCAACGGTGATTTCAGCTGGTGTGTGATCAGCAATGCATATTGATCTTTTTCTACTTGTGCTTGATTGATTTGTTTGTAAGCATCAACTAGATGACGTTCATGGGCACGAACGATCAAGGAAAGTCTTGATACAACATACCATACGATAAGAAATAAGGCATCGAGAAAAAACATCCACACTATTGCCCCATCCCTACGCGCACTTTCAGAAAGAATATGATTGCTTATTAAAGCCGAAAGTGGCGATTGAATGATCAGAAAGTTATCAATAACGATGACGACCGTGTCCATTAAACAAACTAATATGGTTACATATAGGCTTTCACGGGTAGAAAAAAAGATACAGGCCAGTGCAATATGCAGCACGTAGAAAAAGGAAACCGGTGTAGTAGTGCTACCAATATAATGCACGACAACGGATAGGCAGATCAGATCAACAATGATTTGCACCCATAAATTAATAGAGGGCGAGTTATATTTACTAGATTTGCCATAATTTTTTAATGCGAAGATGTATGCAATATTTGCAACAACCAGCACAATAATGATGGCAATTGGCCATTTCTGCTGTTCACTGATACCCAACTTCGCCAGTGCATCTGATGATGACAGCATCAGGATTTCGAAGAAAACCAGTGTGGCAATCAATACCCAGCGGAAGGTAATAAACCAGCGGATATTACTAATTAAAACATCATCACTGAGTTTTAGTTTTTCACCTATTAATTCAAGCGATATATTTTGGCTGTTCGATTTATTCCAGGAAAATTCAGTGGTTGCCATTCTTTTTTAGCCTAAGTGTGGTTATGATACGGGTCCCGTATGTTTTAACCGCTCGTTAATTGTTGCCAATAAGCTTATCGGTTCCACAGGTTTTTCCATAATACAAACCCACTCATGCGTCCCATCCTCAAAATAGGGTCTGATCATATCACCCAGAGATGTCAAGAAAATGGCTTGTATTTGTGGGAAGCGTTTGTGAATTTGTGCGTAGGTAGTCAATCCGGAATCCATTGATTCAACCATCACATCAAGGATAGCCAAATCAGGCCGTTTCGCCTCATCTTCCAATGAATCAATAAATTCCTGCATAGTCAGATAACTATCAACTTCATATCCGTTTTTACACAGTATGCGTTCAACAGCCTCGCGAATATCTGAGTCATCATCGACGTGTGCAATTCGTGGTGCCATGGTAATTTTCCTTCCTTAATAGTTGAGCCTGGAGAGCTAAGCGCGTATAGGAAACCGCTTAGAAACTGAGGGCATTATCTGTTGGATCTTATCGTAGCGGTTGTGAAAAATATGTGAAGTGTAATTAACGTCATATGGTTGGAAAATCTTAACTCTAAGGTGCTGAGATCTAAGGAAACGCTGAATAATTCATCGCGCAGTAGAGATCAAGCCGAATGACTATGTGATATTGCGATAATTTGCG
>NZ_JAIEME010000105.1 GCF_019752415.1 Nitrosomonas sp. | reverse complement strand
TCCGAGGAAATAAGACCGATCCGATGCGGTGAGCTGATCTTTTATTTTTAGCCACTGCACATACGCTGGATTGGTATCGTTGCGCAGTAGGCGCAACAATGAAAACAGCGCAATCTCACGATCACTGCGCGTCCTGATTTTGCTTTTCAGCGTTTCCAGGTAGCGCTGCGGATTCTTCGCGGCATTATTCAAATCGGCACTGTTCAGCGCATCGTTGCTGGGCAAATAACGATTAATATGTGTAGCCACACCGGTTTGACCTTCTTCCAGCGCAGCCCGGATCCGTGTCCAAATATCTTGCTGAGAAATCTGCCCGCTGGAAATGAGTGCCTGAAAAACGGGCGTACAGCTATCCGGCATGCTGGTGGGCGTAGACCATAATGACCGCGCATCCGTCAGCGCCGTTTTATCCTGAGCACTCAGGCGGCGCTGATAGTAATAGCACAATAGCTCGGTATCCTTATTAACCAGCAGTGTGTATTCAGCGTCAAAAAGGTTCCACTGTTGATTTTTGCCCAGCATCTTGAGCCAGTCGGCCCGTAATCGATCTGCAATCAGACTGCCTTCATAGCGTTGCAAAAAATTTCTGATCGTTGCGATATCGGTCGATTGCAACACCATGCGGAATTGATAATATTCCACGTAAGGCCATAACGTGTGGCGTTGCAGCCGCCTGGCATAATCATCCAAACGCTTCGCATCACCAGCTTGAAATGCTTGCCGGGCGGCAAGAAAATCACTATCCTGGTTTGCTGATAGCGCTCCAGCATAAGCTAAAAGGATTAATCCAAAAAGGTAATTTCTCATAGCTAATAAGGTACAACGAATGGAGACTACAATAAAGAGACGGAGACGAGCATTTTGTAATCAATCCGGATTATCGCAGCAGCGCCGCGATAATCCGGTGTCATGCTTCCAGTTATGTGAAATTTTAACGGCCAGTCTCTAAAGGGCACTTCTAAAAATTCAAAGTTCTAAACAAAACGAAGCACGAGAAAAAAATGGTTACGCAGCATATTCATGATATGAAAGGAAACATTTTTTCCGAGTAACAAAGTGTTGTGACGAAACTTGGATTTTTAGAGATGCCCTAAACCGGCAATAATTATCAGATAACGCCCTGACCCAGCATGGCTTCGGCCACTTTAACAAAACCGGCAATATTGGCGCCATCCACATAATTAACGCTGCCATCGGGTTTGGTGCCGTACTTCAGGCAGGATTTGTGAATGGCCTGCATAATTTCCTGCAAGCGCGCATCCACTTCTTCGCGTGTCCAGGACATGCGCATCGCATTCTGGCTCATTTCGAGCCCGGATGTAGCGACACCGCCCGCGTTACTTGCTTTACCCGGCGCATACAGTACCTTGTTATGGATAAAACATTCGACGGCTTCCGCAGTCGAAGGCATGTTGGCGCCTTCAGCAACACAAATAACACCATTTTTAACCAAAGTTTGCGCGTCCTCGCCATTGATTTCATTTTGTGTCGCGCACGGCAATGCCACTTGCACCGGCACATGCCAAGGTTTTACGCCCGGCAGGTAAACCACATTGACACGCTTGGCATATTCATCCAGACGCGCATACAAATGATTCTTCACTTCGGCCAGTATCGCCAGTTTTTCCGGAGTAAAGCCAGCTTCATCCACGATCGTCCCGCTGGAATCGGATACGGTAATCACCTTGGCGCCTTGCGACATCGCTTTTTCCACGGCAAATTGCGCCACATTGCCCGAACCGGAAACAGAAACGCGCATGCCTTCCAAATAACGCCCGGCCTGCTTCAATACCTCCTGGGCAAAATACACCGTGCCATAACCGGTTGCTTCCGGCCGTATCAATGACCCGCCAAAACTCAACCCTTTCCCGGTAAACACGCAATCCGCGCGATTGGACAATTTTTTCATCATGCCCGCCATGAATCCGACTTCACGCCCGCCCACGCCGATATCGCCGGCAGGAACGTCGGTGTCCGAGCCGATATGCCGGAACAATTCACAAATAAAAGCCTGACAGAAGCGCATCACTTCACCGGGGCTTTTCCCTTTCGGATCAAAATCGGAACCGCCTTTACCGCCACCCATCGGTAGCGTCGTCAATGCATTCTTAAAGGTTTGCTCAAATGCCAGGAATTTAAGAATCGATAAATTCACCGAAGGATGAAATCGGACACCGCCCTTATAAGGCCCGATGGAAGAACTGTGTTGTATCCGGTAACCGCGATTGACTTTGACTTCACCATGATCATCAACCCAGGACACACGAAATATAATCACCCGCTCCGGCTCGACCAAGCGATCCAGCAAGCCATGCTCCGCATAACGTGGATGTTCCATAATAAAAGGCCACAAACTCTCCACGACCTCAGTAACCGCTTGCATATATTCCGGTTGATTCGGATTCCGCTCAGCCACATACGCGCTGAACTCTTGAAGGCTCTTATATTTCATTTCATTTCCCCGGTTAGTGAAAGGTTATTTCAAATAGCCTAATTCTGCCAAATTAATGTACAGGCTGCACTGTATTTTTATTAAAAATGGGATTTTTTAGAAGTTATTCTTCAATAAGAAGATAAATTGGAATATTTATCCTTCTTGCCAAGGATAGGCGATTCAAGTTATCCCGTCCATCATAGGATAAATCTGTTGAAGGAAATTTAAGAAATAGCGGGTAAATAGGGTGCTATTTCGCGTTTTGATTGTGAGAAAGGGTCATAAGATTTCTTGCTTTTTATCTATTTTGAAGTTTATCCATAGATACTTCTAACGTTTGTAATATTTTGACAGTTTCACTGCTTACTATCCTGTGGAAATGAGTATGCAATTGTTTTTCCAACCGTAGCAGCAGCCAATCAATAGTTGTTAAGGGGGATAGTCATGCTCGGGATTTTGCGTGTGATAGCTGGAACCAGGCATGGTTTTCAATTGTATTGGTTAATTAAGAACATTGGTAAAAGTATTGTAACTTCATATATTGTTACTTTTACTTTTTTATCTATTCAGCACCTTCTGCTAGCGACCTCATAGAGGAGCCACCTATTGCGGCAGGATTCTCCTATGGTAGTCATGGTAAGGCTTATTTATATCCCAATCCAGATAAACTAGGCGAACATCCTTGCAGTGATATAAATGCCACACAGTCGCCTGATCAACTTAGGATTTTTGGCCCTATCGTTTTTTCAAGAGCAATTGTTTCTTCTCATGCAACAGAGATTCTAGTTTATTGCTCTCAAAATGGAAATGAATTGCCTGCTTCGCTGTTTGGAGCAGCCATCGCTGGATGGCATATTGACTGTGCACCTGGGGCTACGCCAGATAGTCAAGCAGCTTATCCTGTTAATCAATTATGTATCCGGTCTTCTCAAGATTTAATATTCAAAAAGAATCTTGGTCAACAGTCTAATCTCTGTAGTGATAATTCAGGAAACACCAGAAGCTCAGTAAATATTGGGAATCCGATAAATTCAGCAACTGGTAATAAAATTATGCCAGAAACTGATTATGAGGACACAATAAAATTTGATCTTTAGTCGTTTTTATAATAGTCAGAATAATGCATCTCCTTGGCGGCATAGCTATCAAAATTCACTACAGTCCACAGTTGATACTAGTGCGTTTTCGACATCTCCAATAGTTTTTACTTTCAAGAACGGATCTTACGTTCCTGATGATATTGTCATTCCGACGAGCCTCCCACCCAGAGTAGTTATAACAACCAGTGATGGTAAAATAATTACCTTTATCCAGTTAGGAAATGACTGGATAAACATGACTACTGATGAACTGGAAAATACGCTTAAATTTATTGGCAATCAATGGGTATTGACAACAATCCGTGACACCATCGAACACTACGATACGACTGGCAAACTCCTATCCATCACCAATCGCGATGGCCGCACACAAACACTAAGTTATGACACCAATGGCCGCCTAAGCACAGTCACCGACGACACAGGCCGCACACTAAGTTTCACCTACGATGGTTCCAGCCGCATCAATACGATGACCAATCCAGCCAATGGCGTCTTTCAATATACTTATGACGCTGCAGGCAATCTGGCTTCGGTGATCACCCCCGATGCCAAAACCCGCACCTACCATTACAACGAATCTATCTACATCGAAGGTGGGGCCAATTTACCCAATGCATTAACGGGCATCATCGACGAGAACGGCGCACGTTATGCCACCTACAAATACGATGCGCAAGGTCGTGCAATCAGTACAGAGCATGGCACTGGCGGTATTGATTTGCATACATTAAGCTACAGCGCCGATGGCAGCAACACTATCGTTACCGATCCGTTGAATAGTCAATACACGCACACCTTCCAAACTATCCTGGGCGTGGCCAAAAGCACCGGTCAATCGCAACCGGCCGGTTCGGGTTGTAGTGCCGCAGCAAGTAGCATGACCTATGATGCCAACGGCAATGCCGCCAGCCGCACCGATTTCAATGGCAATAAAACCTGCTATGCCTATGATCTGACCCGGAATCTCGAAACAGCCCAGGTTGAAGGTTTGGCTGCGGGTGCCGGTTGTCCAGGCGATTTGCTCAGTTACGTACCAGCCGCAAATAGCAGTGAACGTAAAATCCTAACGACCTGGCATGCCAGCTTTCGGCTACCCACGCTCGTCGCTGAATCCAAGCGCGAAACCAGCTATGTGTATGACACGCATGGCAACGTCACACAGCATCAAATTAAAGACACCGCCACCAATGCCACGCGCACGTGGAATACCAGCTATAGTTATCACCCCAGCGTTCCCGGCGTAATCCTGCAAAAAACCGAGAACGGCCCGCGCACCGATGTGACCGACATCACCACCACCGATTATTACGCACCCGATGCGGTTTGTGTGGGTGGGCATTTGGGTTGCCGTGCACAGGTTGAAAGTATCACCAATGCATTGGGTCATGTGACACAAATCACGCGTTATAACGCCCACGGCCAGCCGGAAGAAATCATTGATCCGAATGGTCTTACCACAACACTGACTTACGATGCACGTCAACGATTACTGTCGCGCACCAGCGGCACGGAAATTACCGGCTACCAATACGATGGCGTAGGGCAACTCAAAAAAATCATCCTCCCGGATAGTAGTTTCTTAAGTTACACCTATGATGCCGCACATCGTTTGACCGATATTGCGGATAATCTCGGCAATCGCGTGCAGTATACGCTGGACAATAGGGGGAACCGCACCAAACAAGAATTGTTCGATCCGCTCAATAACCTGACAAAAACCCAACAACGCGAATTCGATGCGTTAAGCCGTCTGTGGAAAGACATCGGCGCACAAAGCCAGACCACCCAGTACCAATACGATGCGCAAGGCAACCTGAAGCAGACCACCGATCCTTTGCTGCATACCACAGCCTATCAGTTTGATACGCTCAATCGCCTCAAGGAATCCATCGATCCGGCCAATGGCCATACCCAGCAAACTCTGGATGCACTTGATCAGCTCACGCAAGTATCCGATCCGAGAAATATTGCCACCACCTACACGGTCAACGGCTTGGGTGATATGACGCAGGAAATCTCCGCTGATCGCGGCACGATTAATTACACCTATGATACGGGCGGCAACCTAAAAACCGTCACCGATGCACGCGGCGTCAAACATACCTATACCTGGGACGCGCTCAATCGCCCGACCAAGCGTACCCATACCACGGTGGCTGGGGTTCCCGGTGCAACCGCGCTGATCTGGAGCTACGATACGGGCACCAATGGCATTGGGCGCCTGACCGGCATGACGGATGAATCCGGCTCTACCAGTTTCAGCTATGACTTATATGGCCGCCTACTCAACAAAACCCAAATCGCCAAGATCGGTACCATCAATTACACCCAGACACTGGGCTACCAATACGACAGTTTTGGCCGCCTGAGTCAAATGACTTACCCTTCTGGCACGCAAGTCAGCACCGCCTATGGCGCCGATGGCCGCCCGGTTGAGATCCGTGTCAATGGTAACCTGCTACTGAGCAATATCGCTTATCAACCGTTTGGTGAACCGAAAAGCTGGGTGTGGGGAAATAACCAGGCGTACACCCGCAGTTTCGACTCCGATGGCCGACTCAAAACCCATCGCGTCGGCAGCGACACCCGCACGCTGACCTACGATGCCGCCAGCCGCATTACCAATACAACGGACACCAATCCGGTGACTAACCGCGCTTATGATTATGATGCGCTGGATCGCTTGATCAGCCAATCGGACAACAGCGGATTCAAACTGTGGGGATATGACGCCA
>NZ_JAIEME010000054.1 GCF_019752415.1 Nitrosomonas sp. | reverse complement strand
GACTTTAACGCATTGCCCTTAAATATGTATCGAAACTTTCGTTCAAAGCCCAGGCTCTTGCGCATGCAGAACGAGATAATCCGCGTCCTGGACCCAGCATCCATGATGCCTGACGAGCAAATTACGGGTGATGAAGGAGAGATTTTCGCCTGGGAGTTTGAAACCAGTCACAAGGAAGCCGAATATTTGGCAAACTTGATCGCAAGTTGGATACAGAACGAAGGCATACCCCACGCTGAAATCGCCATTTTGGTTTCCAAGCAACCCGATCTCTACGTCAACTTGTTGATGATGGAGCTTGAAAAACGCGGCATTCCCTATCGCAATGAGCAACAACTACAAGACCTTTCCGTAGAGCCGGCAGCGAGGTTAATTGTTGATTACCTGTTATCACTGTACGGCTCACGCGAACCAGGAGCATGGTTGCGCTTGATGGATCAATTAATTCCTTTTGCAGATGAAGGGGATCAAGCTGACATACGGCAAGATTGGCAGCGGTTTATAAAAGCAGAGCGGAAACAAGCAGAAATAATGGATCTTATTGATGATAGATGGCCGGGAGCGTGGTCTTTCGTCGAGACCTTTTTGAACAAAGTTGGCATCAGCGGCTTAACTGCCCTGTCGCCCGATTACGAATCAAAAAGTCGGCTAGCTGAAGTTATTCGGGAAACAAAAGCACGGATAGAAGAGCTTTTGAATATCGAACCTAACCTAATCAACGCACTAGCTAGGTTTTCAGATGATCAGTCTGTACGAATCCTGACTATACACAAAAGCAAAGGCCTGGAGTTCGATTCAGTGATTATCCTGGGAGTAGAGAATGAGACATTTTGGGGTAAAGAAGCGGAGGAGTGATGTGCATTCTTCGTTGGTGTCTCTCGAGCAAAGCGGCGTTTGGTTCTGACTGTTTGCCAAACTCGAGGCACCCCCCCGAGCAATCCTAACAGGTGGAACGAGCAACGCAATCCACATCAAGAGTATCTGGGTTATGCGATGCCATTTTTGGTCGGTAAAACTTGATCTTCATAACTTCACAAAGAATCCAGATAAACTATCGCCCTTTGTAAATTCAAATAACTTTATGGATGAACAATCAAGCCTTTTGGCTTTATTTGCCAGCAGTTTCCTAGCAGCTACGCTGCTTCCGGGCGGATCTGAAGCTGTACTCGTGGGTGTCTTGCTGGCATACCCCGAACTGCATTGGCAAGCGCTGATTCTAGCCACTGTGGGCAATACGCTGGGCGGTATGAGCTCTTATTTAATCGGCCGGTTTCTACCGGATGAAAAAACATTATTGAAAAAATCGGGGGGCAGTACACGAGGATTGGAATGGGTTCGTCAGCATGGCACCCCTATTCTGCTGTTATCCTGGGCACCGCTGATTGGTGATCTTTTATGCGTAGCTGCCGGTTGGTTACGAGCCAACTGGCTATGGGCTTTAGTATTTATTGCTGCGGGGAAGTTTGCCCGCTATTGGGTGATTGCTACAGCGATCAACTAATTGGAAGCACGATTCAGTTTATTCGCCGGTGTGAATAAACTGAATCGTTCAATTATTTAACCGAAATCAATTCTCAAACAGTTTCTGTAATTCACCGCTCTGATACATTTCAGTCACGATATCCGAACCGCCAATAAACTCGCCATTCACATATAACTGAGGAATCGTCGGCCAGTTTGAGTAATCCTTGATACCTTGCCTGATTTCCGGATCTGCTAGCACATCGACAGAAAAAATATCATCAACACCACAAGCTTTCAGAATATTCACAGCGTTAGCCGAAAAACCACATTGCGGCTGATCAAGCGTACCTTTCATATAGAGCACAACCGGATGTGTGGTAATTTGTTGTTCGATTAAATCTTCAACATTCATAGTGTTAATTTCTCCAAAAGATCATTCCAAAAGTTTTTATACTAAAACAAAAACAGCATCAGTAGTGACTGAATACCTACTACTACATTATAAAATTCAATTGACCGCCGCTTACGCGCATTATGCCAGCCAAATCCGGGTAGGAACAAATATTATTAAAATCCCTATCCCCAAACAATCGCCTGCACTCAGCGGCTTGATCATAGCCATGCTCTAGCAGCAACCATCCATCATTAACAAGATAATTCGGTGCTGCAGCGATAATATGGCGAATACATGCCAACCCGTTGTCATCCGTAGATAGCGCCATTTGTGGTTCAAAACGTAAATCACCTTGTTGCAGGTGCGGATCATTTTCTGCCACATACGGCGGATTTGATACAATCAGATCAAATTTCTCCCCGGAAAGTTCATCGAACCAGTTTCCTGTTCTAAGAGAAATATTATTCACTTCCAGATTCTCGGCATTCCACCGAGATACCGCGATAGCTTCCGATGACAAATCAATCGCGGTTACTTGTGATTGCGGGCGATGCTTTGCGATGGTAATAGCGATCGCACCGCTGCCCGTTCCCAAATCCAGTATCTTACAAAACTGATTCTCGGGTATTAGTTTCAATGCCAATTCAACCAGCAATTCAGTCTCCGGACGAGGGATTAATACCGCTTCGGTGACTCTGAAAGTCAGATCGTAAAAATCTCGTCGTCCAATCAGATAGGCAACTGGTATGCCATCACTGCGCTGCCTAACCAAACGGGAAAAATCATCTGTCTGTTGCGAAGTTAGTACTTGATCTGGATGAGTCAGTAAAAACGCATGCTCTACATCTAACACATGCTGCAACAGCAATCGTGCATCTACTCGATCAATCTCTCGATACGCTGATGTTAATGCCTGTGTTATGGTTTCTGGCTGCATAGCCTCACATTAACGGCATGGGTAACTACTCTTGTACCGAGGCTGCCAGTAGTTCTGCCTGATGCTCAGCCATTAGTGCTGAACATAGTTCATCGATGTCTCCATCCATAATCTGATCCATTTTATAGAGTGTCAGATTAATTCGATGATCCGTCACACGCCCTTGAGGAAAATTATAAGTACGGATCCGTTCCGATCGCTCGCCAGTACCTACCAGCGACTTTCTCGTGGCGGCTTGTTCGGCATGTTGTGCTCGCATTTGTTTGTCATGAATACGAGCAGCCAAGACACTCAGCGCTTGCGCTTTGTTTTTATGTTGCGAACGCCCATCCTGACATTCCACGACAATACCGGTCGGCAAATGTGTTATGCGCACAGCCGAATCGGTTTTATTAATATGCTGACCGCCTGCACCAGAAGCACGATAAGTATCAATACGCAACTCAGAAGGATTCAGCACCACTTCACTGACTTCATCCGCCTCCGGCATAACAGCTACAGTACACGTTGAGGTATGTACACGTCCTTGCGTTTCGGTAACAGGCACACGTTGAACACGGTGGCCGCCGGATTCAAATTTCAGCCGGGAATACGCGCCCTGCCCAATGATTTTGGCGATAATTTCCTTATACCCGCCGATCTCAGACAAGCTTTGTGAAATAATCTCAACCTGCCAGCCGCGTCTTTCCGCAAAACGGGAATACATACGAAACAAGTTACCGGCAAATAGAGCTGATTCATCTCCCCCAGTTCCTGCACGAATTTCCAGGAAAATATTGCGCTCATCATTGGGATCTTTCGGGAGTAGTTGCTTCTGAATTTCAGATTCAAGCTTAACAAGCATTTCTTTGCCAGCTTGTATTTCGGCTTCCGCAAATGAACGCATTTCCAAATCGGCATGCATTTCCCGTGCGGTTTGTATATCGCGCTCACTGAGCTGGTAAGCACGGTAGAGCTCAACAATCGGAACAATTTCAGAATGTTCCCGCGTGAGCTTGCGATAGTTATCCAGGTTGGCTGTCACGGATTCGCTGCTCAGCAATTGATTTAATTCTTCCAAACGCACACTCAAGCGAGTGAGCCTGTCCGTGATATTCCTGTTCATTGCGGGCGGTGCAATTGGTAGAGTCGATTAATCAACTCGACTAATTCCTCGCGCTCATCAGCCGTTGCATGGTTCAACACACTGGAAGGCACATGCAAGAATTTATTAGTTAGACTATTACTCAGAGATTCAATCACTTTCTTGGGATCTTCACCCTTTTCCAATAGCTTGCTTGCTCGCGCCAGCTCATGACGGCGATAACGTTCACCCTGGTCACGTAGTGCACGAATGGTCGGAACCATTTCTCGTGTCGCCAGCCAGCGCATAAAATCCACTACATTAGAATCGATAATGGTTTCAGCCTGGGCAACGGCACTTTGACGCGAATCTAGACCTTCTTTCACGATTTCGGATAAATCATCGACATAGTAAAGAAATACGTCGTCCAATTCTGCTACTTCAGATTCAACATCGCGCGGCACGGCCAGATCCACGATAAAAATAGGCCGATGCTTACGTATCTTGATCGCACGTTCTACCATGCCTTTTCCGAGTATGGGCAATGGACTTGCGGTGCAAGTTACAACGATATCATGAAGTGCTAATTGTTCCGGCAAGTCGCTCAGAGTAATCGCTTGGGCATTAAAACGACTCGCCAATGCTTCAGCGCGTTCCGTTGTACGGTTAGCGACAGTGATTTTCTTTGGATTACGCGCGGCAAAGTGATTAGCGCATAACTCAATCATTTCCCCGGCACCGATAAACAACACACGCTGATCACTGATATCACCAAATATCCGTTCAGCCAAGCGTGCAGCCGCAGCAGCCATCGATACCGAATTGGTACCGATTTCAGTCGATGTACGAACTTCCTTAGCGACATAAAATGTTCGTTGAAACAATTTATGTAACATCAAGCCCAGAGTACCCGCATGTTCTGCTGATTTCACCGCACTTTTTAACTGACCCAGTATCTGCGGCTCACCAAGAACCATTGAATCCAATCCGCTGGCAACTCGGAATGCATGCTTCACAGCTTGTTCGCGCGGAAATTTATATAAATAGGGATCCAGTTCACGGGTCTGGAGGTGATGAAAATCCGCCAACCAAAACATAGCGTCTTCAGGTTTGTCCGTACAGCAATAAACTTCGGTACGATTACAGGTAGATACAATCGCTGCCTCTTTGATAGGGTTTCGCCCAATCAAATCGCGTAACGCGTGCTCCATTGTATTTTCAGGAAAAGTCACCTGCTCACGCACGTCCAGCGGTGCAGTATTGTGATTAATACCGAAGGCGAATAACTGCATGAAAGATAATGTTAGTCTATGAAAACAATTGGTAAGAAATAACTGAGCATTATAATATTAGGAATCCTTAAATACTATCAATCAAAAACATTTATTTTTATATCCTTTGCTTACCACACAACAATTCCATTAGTGCCATGGTGTAATCGGAATAATTGAAATACTATTTTTAGGCGAACCCTCAATAATCCGGTCGCTATAAGTCAAATACACTAGCACATTTCTTTTTGCATCATAAAAACGAACTACTTGTAATGACTTGAACAATAATGACGTGCTTTTTTTAAATACTTCTTTACCATCTTCCTGACCATTCTTAACTTTCTCCGGCAAAGAAATCGGTCCAATCTGACGACAAGCAATAGAGGCATCAGAGGTATCTTCGGCAATACCCACTACGCCGCTGACTCCTCCGGTTTTAGCTCGGCTTAGATAACAGGTTGCTCCAGCAACATCGGGATCGTCAAATGCTTCGATAACAATCTTATCGTTGGCCCCCAACATCTTGAATTTTGTTGAAACACTACCAATTTGGTCAGCCACAGCAATGCTGGACGTGAGTAGTACTAAGCTCAGAGTCAACACAACATTCAATGTATTCTGTTTTTTAGTATTTACCTGGTACTGCATAAATTATCTCCTTGTAGCGTGATATTTTTTCAATATTGACATCGAATGCGGTTTCTTTAAACACACATTGCATAACAATCGCTGAATTTGTCGTTGATCATTAGCTCATTGAGTCTTTGGAATCCAGTTAGTTTCATTCTCGCATTCTTGATCATTGGAATTCACAAAACAGTAATCTCGATACCGTGTTCTCAATCTGATCAGTGTGCGCAAACAATGCATCGGTTTAGTTATGCGTCCACTGATGATTCTTAACTGGATTAAATTGAAATAACAGGATGGTAATAACCAAATAGCTGGTAGGCGCGATTGGATTCGAACCAACGACCCCCACCATGTCAAGGTGGTGCTCTAACCAACTGAGCTACGCGCCTGGGAAGAGCGGATTCTAACCGAAACAGTTAGCTGCTACAAATGATATGTGCATTTGTAGCTAAAAATAATATTGGCAATTACACGGTTAAAGAATCAAGCGATAAGTTCCACTTGCCTACTATTCAAAGGGAATATTGATTGCAGGTGCAATTGCACTGATGAATAGTCACAAGGGAAAAATTTGTAACGATCTATCGTTAGACAACGATTAGACTTTGCTAGCCTTTCAGGAAAATTGAGACCTTTGCAAAATTCAACGAATTATCAAACTCGTTACAATTTCTGATTTTTTTGTGAGTATCGCGATAGTTTTAAGTCATTTCCTTGCTGAAATCACGCGAACAATCACTTTCATTGATCAGTATCGGCTCAGAAGGCGCATTTGTCCTATGACTGCGATTGTACCTGCCTACTAACATACAATCTGGGCAACCTTTTCAGGTTGTATGCCATGGCTTATAAAATATGCCAGGCATGTGCTTTGGCTTTGCCCCGGTAACGCAGCACCTTGGCTCCAAACCAGCGTGCTTGGCTACCAAAGGTTCGCTCCACAACATACCGGGCTTTGGAAATTAAGCTGTTGCGTTGCGATTGCCGCTGTGTCAGCGGCCTGTTCTTCACTGCCTTATCTTGGATACCACTTTTAATGCCAGGTTCTTTCAAGGCTTCGCGGTGTTTCTGACTACAGTAAGCTTTGTCCGCATGAATGCGAGTACCCGGCTCGATTCCAACTTTATCTAGCAAAGGCAGCAGTGGTTTGCTGTCATGTTGATTGACAGCAATAGTTTCAACAGCTAACACCAAACCATTGTTATCAACCAGTGTATGCTGTTTATAACCAAAAACAGATTTACCACCTTTCTTAACCCAGCGTGCTTCTGTATCGACACCGGGCTGAATCACTTCAATAACGCGCATGGCTGCTTTCGCATCTTCTTCATCGTCACGATCTTCCCGGTCAGCAACCACTTCATACGATGGCCT
>NZ_JAIEME010000006.1 GCF_019752415.1 Nitrosomonas sp. | reverse complement strand
CAACCGTAATGGGGGGTCAATTTTAAACCGGTATCAACATTAGATAACCTTTTAATCTTATCTTTACCCGGTAACTGGTTTTTCCATCATTGGAAATTCGCTTTTCGATATTTGCCATAATTGCCCTTTCAAGTGATCAATCACTGAAAGTAGGTTACAGCAAAAGGCAGTAAATAACAACACCTGATAAGCAATCATAAGTTACCATATTTAATATCACCTATATACAATGTGTTATATTACATTAATTCTTATCTTGGACACCCATGGGGCAGTGGAAAATAAAATTAGACATTTTTATGGCTCTTATAGCGCAATTATTGAGATAGATAAAATAAAAAAAGAGGCACAAGTATTGCACTTTGTTATTTTCAAGTGCCCCACTGCTGCCCCATATATGGATATTACTGAGTGATTGTATTTCTAATTCATTGATTTTTATGGTGCCGACACCAAGAATCGAACTCGGGACCTTCTGATTACAAAACATATTTGTAATTTATTGGTATTTATAAATCAATCACTTACAATGCTTGCCAAAGCTAAAACCAATGTCACACAGCCACAATCAGTGGGTTCTCAGCCACAGTCTGGCACAAATTTGGCACAATCGATTTTTTAACGCATTTAGATAGTGCCGCTCAATTATTTCTCTACTTCATCACCTTCTCGCGGCGATTCTCCACCTTGACGATAAAGAATGTCTTCAAACATTTTTAAATTAGCACGCTTGGCGCGTTCCCTAAAAAATTCTTCAGTTTCCAATGCAGATATTTTTTCCGCCACTGCCATCGAAATAAATTGATTAAGGCTTGTACCATCGCGTTTTGCCATTTTTGCATCTGCACCACCATTTACAGCTATTTCCAACACCATCTCATCATTTGGGTCATGCAACATTGGTCGCCATAAATAATGTGTTTTAACAGGCTGAACTATTGCTGCGATGCCATCCAAAAACATTTGAGATTGCAGTTGCGTAAGTCCAGCAGCGGTCAAGTGCTCAGATTCTGTGCACTTGGCTTCATATTCAATAAAGAGCGGAACACTCGCTAACAAAATAAGCCTTTTCTTGAGTGCTTCTCCTAATAATGCAGCTGACGCGCCGATTGGGCTTCGCATTGCTGCTACAATAACATCTGTATCCAGAACAAGCTTAATCATGATATTGTAAATGATATCAATCTGTTTATACTATTACAATTGGAGTTTCCGTCTTCCGATTGTAGAAATTAAAAAGCCTGCCTACACCCAGCCTTCACCAAAGCATTGAAGAATAACGATTCATTGAAAGCGCTATAATCCGGGTAGTATGTTGCTAATTCTTGCAGTGCCGGTTGACTGAATCTCATATCCCAGACTTCTATAACCAGACATGCGTTTTTCGCTCATTCGCTGTAAGACAGGCACCTGATAATCGATATAATCATATACCTGCACCTTAGTTTTGTTGTGATGAATTCTGTGCAGTCTTCCTGCATATTGAGCAAGCGTGCCTTTCCAAGATATGGGCATCGCAAGAAACAATGTGTCCAGCCTGGCATCATCAAAACCCTCACCAATGTATCGGCCTGTTGCTATCAAAATTCGTTCTTCATGATCGCCGATGCTCTCAAGTTCCTCAAGCATTTGCTTATGGGCTTTTTTGCCCATCCCCCCTTGAAGGGTTATGATGTGCTTTGAAAAGCCAGAAAGGCAATCTGCAAAAAAGGCGACATGCTCTTTTCGCTCAGTCAAAATGACCGGTGATCGTCCATCCTTCAAAGCTGACACAACATCACTCACAATCATTTCATTACGAGCACTATTATTTGCCAGCTCGGCATATACTGTCTGAATCGGCGGGCGCTCATATTGTTCTGTCAAACTTAATGGCAGTCTGAATTCCGTGTAGCGTGGCAAGACAAAATGGCTAAACGGACGCTTTTTTGCCTGTTTCTTTGCATCGACATGATGCCTGATAGGGCCGCATTGCATAAATATGATTGGCTGCTGACCATCTTTCCGTATCGGTGTCGCTGTCAACCCAAGGACGTATTTTGCCTTGCATTGTCTTGCAACAGCTTCAAAGCTCACAGCGGAAAGATGGTGGCATTCATCTACGATAAGCTGGCCGTAATCTGCGACACAATCATCAACCTCTCCCTTGCGAACTAGACTCTGTATCAGCGCAATATCAATTTGACCCGTTGATTTTCTTTTGCCACCGCCTACTTGGCCAATATTGATATGTTCAAGATCCAAAAAAGTTTGAAGCCGGGCAATCCATTGCTCAAGAAGCTGTTTTCTGTGAACCAGAATCAGAGTGTTCCGTTTGCGTTTTGCAATAATGTGGGCTGCCAAAACAGTTTTACCAAAGCCCGTTGTTGCAGAAAGAACTCCCGTGTCGTAAGCCAAAAGGGCCTTAACTGCTGATTTTTGATCCTTACTAAGCATCCCAAAAAATTTTGTGCGTATTGCTTTGCCCGCATTTCTTTTATCAACAATTTCGTGCGTTATGTTTATCTCTGCCAATAGCTCAAGAATGTCATCTAAACAGCCTCTCGGCAGTCCAATGTGGTTTGGGAAGTTTTCAGCGCATGCGATGATACGAGGCTTGTCAAATATTGGCAGCCGCATCGCCTGTGCTTTGTAAAATTCTGGGTTCTGAAATGCGGCTGTACGTATTAGCCGATTGATAAGTTGTGGCGGTAATCTGTTTTTCTCAATGTATAGCTGATTACCTGCAACAATTTTTATGGCATCAGGTATGGGTGTTGTTATTTCAAGAGGATGGGGCTTTCTGGACGGCCTTGCTTTCCATGGCTCGTCAGCATCTTCGTCATCAACCGGGATATGTAGGCCGGTTACTCTTCCACGATCAATTGCCTCAAGTACAAGCATTTCGATTTCTTGTGATGTCATCTTTCTTACAGCAGATAAGAAAGCCCATTGATCAGGGTAAGGCTGAAAATTTTCATCCAAAAAAATACTGTTGCCTTGTTGGCGAGGATCACGCTGTAGCGGCAAAGCAATTAAGTTGCCAAAGCCCCCTGCAGGCATATTGTCTTGATTAGGAAAGAAGCGATCATAAGAAGAAAAACCCAAATCAGGGTGGTGTTCCATTGTCTCAGTTAACAAGTATGATCCCATTTTACGAGCGTCCGATGCCGCAACAGGACTCGAGAAGAAAATCCATACATGGCCACCATTTCCTGATCGTGATCTCTCCACATATGCTGGGACAGCCTTATTGCTACAGGTTTTCATGAATGCAGCAACATCCTTTTGCCAATTCTCCTTGTCAAAATCAGCAGCTAAAAACCAACACCTTTCATCAGGTAGCAACGGATATACGCCAATGGTGGCGTTGTTATTTTGAGCATCTTTGCCAGTAAGATGCTGTCGGATTACATCATCGGACACTTTAATAAATGCTTGGTTGGGACATTCGGTGCATTTGATTCTTGGCTTTTCACAGATACCGCGTACCCATTCATTTGAACATGCCGGGCTATATCCGGAACGGCCTGTTTTTCTATTATCCCAGCGTTTGGGAAAAACATCTTCTCTGCCTCGAAAAAGCTGGCGGAATATGTAGATTTTCTCTTGCGATGAAAATTGCTGTAATGCCACTCTTTGTTGTTGCTGATGTTTGCTTTCAAGAATACTCAACCTGCCAAGCAAGTCCCTGCGCTCAACGTCCAGCAAATCTATGCGCCGTCTGATCTCCTCAATCTCATTAGTGTAATCATTCATCTAAAATCCTAACAAAACGGATAAGTGGAAGCGCTATGTCTCCTCTCGGCCCGGAAGCCTGTAACTGGTGCTGCGTCCGCCACCGGGATTTTGAATGAAGATGCCTCTTTCCTTCAATTCCTGAATATCCCGTAACGCCGTATCGTTTGAGCACTTGGCCAGCTTGGCGTATTTCGAGGTGTTCATGAAGCCCTCATAATCATCTTCAAGCATGCGGTTAATGATCAGTCGTTGGCGATCATTGACGGGCTTTTGATTAATTGTATCCCAGAGCTGGGCCTTGAAGAGAACATTACCAAGTGTCGTTTCGGCATTGGAAATCGCTCGGCCAAGGCAATCCAAGAACCATGACAGCCAGTCTGTGATATCGGGTGTCGCACGTTGCTGTTTCTCAAGTTGATCGTAATAATGCTTCCGTTCCACTTCAATCTGGGATGATAGGCTGTAAAAACGGTCTTGCGTGCCATCTGCTCGCGCCAAGGCCATATCGCCAATGGCTCTGGCAATTCGCCCATTCCCATCTTCAAACGGGTGAATGGTGACAAACCAAAGGTGAGCAATACCTGCTTTAATGACTGGATCAATGTCATCGTTGTTGCCAAACCATTTGAGAAACGCATGCATTTCTTTTTCCAAACGGTCGGCATCAGGGGCTTCAAAGTGAACCTTCTCTTTTCCAATTGGGCCAGAAACAACCTGCATTGGGCCTGCGTCGATGGTACGCCAGCCGCCAACAGTGATTTTATGCGTGCCACTTCGTCCTGTAGGGAATAGCGCAGCATGCCAATCAAAAAGACGGTCTTTGGTCAGCGGCTTAGAAAACTGCTGCGTGGCATCCAGCATCATCTCAACGATGCCTTCCACATCTCGGCTTGCGGGAATAAGACCGGCAATATCAATCCCAAGCCTACGGGCAATAGAGGAGCGAACTTCCTCCGGGTTTAGGTTTTCACCCTCAATAGCAGAGGATTTGACTACGTCATTGGTCAATGTGCTTAGGCTGGCTTCGCACTTGAGCTCAAAGCCCAGTCCTTCCATGCGACCGAGCAAGCGTCCTTGACGATGGCGTATATCAGCCAACTTGGATACAAGGGATCCCACATCCCATGTGAAGTTTGGCCAGTTTTGATGTTCATGAACCCACATATTAATCACCGCATTATTTAAGGTGATCATAGGTGATACTCACCGCAAAGTCAAGATGTATCGCCGCATATTATGCGGTTATTAACCTAGCTATTCACCGCAAGATCACTTTAGCGCTTAGCGCATGTCCGGAACACGATCAAGAAGTGGTTGCGAGTAACGGGTGATGGCGCGGTTAAATATCAAAGAGGGAAGAAGCCTGGTAGGCTGGCACCATTTGAATTCAAGTAGTTGCTAGTGTTGGAAGCGGATGCTCGCCACTTCAGGAAAGATCGTCGTACTACCAAAAGCTGTTCCAGGATATCCGGAAGGATGGCTATACAGGCAGTAATATGGCTTAAGTAGATATCCACGAGAAACCCGTGGCTCTACATGGCTTCGCCGCACTTCGCGCATTACAATTCCTCACGGAATTGACCAACCAATCTGCACAGTACCTGCTTGCGCAACTGACTGAATTCCTCATTCACCCACAGCTAAAGTCGTGGTGCTCTGTCCTTCGGACCGCATAAAGGAATTTATTCTACGATGAGCAGATATACGTGTACAGTTGCACGTTGCGAACTAATCCAAATACAACTTCTAAAAAAAACATAAAAAATCTGTGACTTATAACGACAGACGATCTGATTTTTAGTCAGGGGTGCTAGTTATCAAACCAAAAGTCTAAAAACAATCTATTAATTTGTTGATTATAAAAGTTTATATTTATTTGAATCAAGATTACGCAACGAATATGATTAACATAATACAAACCGTAAAAATCCACATAACTAGATGTATAACTTACTGTATTTAATAAGAAAATATAAGTGGTGCCGACACCAAGAATCGAACTCGGGACCTTCTGATTACAAAACTTATTTACAAATTCCAGTTACATATAAATCAATCACTTACAATGCTTGCCAAGCATAAAAACTGTCTCACACAACCACAAACGGTGACACTTGCAGAGTAGTTTGGCACAAATTTGACACAGTCAATTCCGTATCTTATTTCGTTCTCGCATAACGATGTTCCTTTGATAACTGCCATTAACACAAAATACCTAAGATCATTCTTCCCAAGGATTGATGACGGGCACTCCGGCAGCGATAAAAGGTGCAGTATCTCGCGTCGCTATGGTGAATCTATGTACGACCGCGATTGCGGCAATCTGACCGTCTGCCACAGAGATGAAGCGACCGTTAGTCCTAGCTCGACCGACTATGGGCGCATATGCTACTGCAGCCTGTTGATCGAATGATAGTATGCGCGACCCAAAAAGCCTCTCCATCAGTTTCCTCAACGCGGCATCAAGTCCTTCTTTACGCTTGCCATCTGGTAGTATTTCAATACCGACCAGCAATTCTGAAAGGCTTGTTGCTGTCAGATACAGTGTCTCGGCTGTTTGCCGATCAAGCCAAGCTTGAACGGCGGGATTGCCGCTGGGTTTCATCGGCTCGGATATGACATTCGTATCCAGAATAATCATTCAAACACTGCCGGATCAGTCGGCGTCTGATCACGAGTGTCATTAAAATCAAGCCCCCCAAAGGATTGCCCAAAAGCAGCGAGTTCAGATCCAATTTTGACACGCGTCCTAGGGCGCACTGCCTCTTCCAGAATTTCCCGGATTTCAGCTTCGGTGCTACGTCCATGCTGAGCAGCACGCAGCTTAAGCGCGCGATGCGTTTCTTCGGGCAAATTGCGAACAGTAACAACAGACATTTGATTTCACTCCTTATTATATGATGTCAATGATAGCATATACCAACAAATGACATCAATTCATGATATGCACTCATACGATACTCAACACTGGGCTTGTAGCGCGCAGAATACTCTAATTGACGCACAAAATCGGTGTGTCCGCCTAACTTGCCGTGTCAATCAGCATCTAATATTTGCCACTTTTAGAATATATTATTTTCAAATACGAAATTTATTATTCATATAGAACAATGGAATATGAATTTATGCTGAAAATATTGGTGCTGATACCTGGAAAGTTTTCAACGCTGATTGACATACCTGGACTACAAAAGCCCAAACCAGTATGAGAAAGAAGCAGCAAAATCGACAAAAGCAGCTTAACTGGAGTGTCCGGTTTTACTTGACCAGGTCAGTAGAGATTAGCCAGGGTATAGGAAAAATAAACCACCTTTTCCATAAGTTTTGAATGTACTGTAAGCTGGTTCAATTGTCAAACACGGTGATAATCGATCGAAAAATGACTATATTCCGGTTCAGTTAGCACAAAAAAGTCAAAGATTTTGCTGCG
>NZ_JAIEME010000084.1 GCF_019752415.1 Nitrosomonas sp. | reverse complement strand
TGGCGCTAAGGATTTATCAAGGGAGGAAATAATAGATCTGGGATTGACATTGATCTCCATGGTGTAAGCAGAATCTATCAAGGCAAATAATAGAAATACAATAGTGATCGACTTCATACCTTAAATAAATCCTTTTTTTCCCTGAACATTCTTACAATATCGCTCGCATCCTTTAGGGCATCGAACATAACTCTAATTCTTCCTTCCCGATCTATCAAAAATGCAGATGTACTATGATCGACTTGATAGTTAGATAAATTGCCTTCATTTTTCGTATAGAATATTACTTCCACTCCAAAAGTTTTTTTAAAACGCTCTAGTTCTTCACCCTCAAAACGTAAATAGGAAATTTTAGAACTAAAGTTCTGAGTATATTGAGATAAAGTAGCAGCTGAATCTCTATCGGGATCCACAGTTACAAAAGTTCCATTTATCGGAATTTGCTCGTCAGCCGCAGCCTTAACCAGCATCGCTAAGTTAGCCATGGATATGGGACAAACATCTTTGCAATGTGAAAATCCAAAAACAACAAGTTGCCAGTTATTGCCCTCATTTGCATGCGCTTGTCTTAAGTGAGCAATACTTTCTGCTTGAAGAGGTATAGGACGCGGCAGAATCACAGTCGCTGCTTTAGTATCAACTTGAGTTAAAACAAGCAATGTCACCATAACAGCCAGGAAATGGAATTTTTGTAGGTTTACTGTTTTCAATTTACTTATTCATTGTAATTATCTTGATGTTTTTCTTATATAAGAACAGATCAAAATCGAGCCATCTTTAATTTATCAAGTTTGTTGACGAGAAAAGACAGCTCGATATGGTCCTACTAATTAACGTAAGCCCCCAGCAGCAAAAATGCCATGAGGTTTAACAAGACCATCAGCAGGTCCCCAAACTTTTACTACGGTATCCGTTGTAGTATCTATTTTCAGCACATATCCAGAAACCCAGCTTGCTACCATTAAATAACGATTGTCTGGAGTCGGGCTGATCGTGTGAGCAACAGAATATCCTGCAGGAAGATCCTTGCCGGGCTTGAGTCTTTTCAAGAATCTTGGATTGTTGCGGTCACTTAAATCAAACACAGAAATATACCCATCATCTGCAAAGGTATTATCAAGCGTATCCTCTTCAGCAATGTAGAGCTTGCCATTTACAACTGCCAAATCAGAGGCAGAGCGAAAAACGCCATGACCTCTTGGATCATTGGTATTATCTACAATTTTTTTTGCGGTACCTTCTTGTGTATCTAGCAACCACACACTAGGAGGAATAATTTTTTTGGTATTTGATGAGGTTAGGGAAGTTTTATCAAATTGCATCGAGGCAGTTACAGCGTATCGTTCGTCCAGCCAATATACAAAATGAGTAAGCGCGGCATATTTTTTCTCGTCGCCGAGCATAATTTGACCGATTACTCGCAATTCGCCTGTTTCTCTATTAGATTTGTAGACGTCTATTAAGTTATTATCAAAAAAATATCCCGTACCAAGTCCTACAGTACCTGAGCGATTGAAATTAACGCCGTGTGTTTGTTCTGTATACCCTGGGATAACAATAGGATCCAGGCCGCTTACTAATTCATTAGTCTTATGATTTACGACGCGCACCCGGTCTGAGGTAAATTCAGTGAAATAAAGATAATCGGAATACGGTAATAAAGTGGGACCATGAATTTGGGTTCCTCTTCCAACCAACCAGTTGGGAATTGGTTGATTTTTGTTAATTGCCTCGACATGCGGAAGTTCACTAGGGGTGTTTGGCACATCTGCTGCCATTACTGACTCTACTGTGAGAGATGCCGAACCGGAATTCCAGTCAATACTATTAACTTTCAGAGCAATAACATAAGAAGGATGCTCCGAGGTATTGTCAGAAGTTACATAAATCTTATCGCCTTCTGGCAATATGACAGTATGTTGCAGAGGAAGATTGCCGGGCCAGCCACTGAGGCTAACAGGATTGACTATTATCAGCTTGTCATTGTCGTAATTAAAGAGATAAAGCATGCCATTGTAGTAATCAATGGCCGTAGCTAATGGTTGTATATATTTGTTGTAGACCTCCGGATACTTATAGCTAGATTCTAGATCATTTTCAGCACTTGTTGTCCCAGTCGAAAATACAAATACACTCGCCGCTGCCAAGAAAACCTTTTTACTTATTTTCTTTACTAACATTGTAAAACCCTCCATAACTGAACTGGTTTGAATTTTCTTACCGAATAAAATTTACGTTAAGAAATATAGTCAAGAAGGAATACGTTAATTCTGATTTTGAAAAACTAAAATCTTGAAATCGTACCCTGCCATTGATTTGAAATTACCTTAATCAATCTTGACTCTAAGCACGATATCTTCCGCATATTAAAAAAATATGACACGAACTATGATTATTCCTGGTGTATAGGAGAAGAAGAAAGCGCTGTAACCTGTTGGTAGAGATCTCGCCAGATCAATCAATAAAAAAGGAAAACAACGCAATGACAGATAACAATGTTTTGAAGCTGAATACACCAGAACATCCGTTGTAGGAAGTACTGAGAGAAGAAACGCGTAAGATGCTGGCTACTGCCATTGAAGCGGAAGTGGCTGCTTTCCTCTAGCAGTATGGCGGTTTTAAAGCTGACGAAGGAAAGTCGGTAGTGGTCGAAATGGTTATATGCCCGAACGTGCCATTCAAACCGGACTCGCCAATATTGAAGTCAAATTGTCCAAGATTTGGGATCGTTCAAGTGCTGGTATTAAATTTAACAGCAGCTTGATACCGCCGTACTTGAAACATAGCGGAAATACTGAGGAATTCCCCTTGGTTATATCTGAGAAGCATTCCAGCGGGAGATTTTGCCGAGATGCTGAAACACTTGTTGGGGCCGGGTGCACCGGGATTGCCGGCAGCCACGATTAGCCGTCTGAAGCAAAACTGTGAACAGGATTACCAGGACTGTAACCGGCGTGATTTAAGCAAGAAATGTTACATTTATGTTTGGGCCGGTGGCGTCTACAGTAACGTGAAAATGGACTGGCTATGTCTTTTAGTGATGATTGGTTCTGATGAAATGGGATGTATGAATTGCTGGTATTGTCGGGTTGTTATCGCGAATCTGAAGCGAGCTGGACGGAAGTGTTAATGGATTTGAAACAGTGCGGTCTCAAGGATGCACCCAAACTGGCTGCCGGTGACAGCATAATGGGATTGTTGAGAGCTGTAGCCAAATTATGGCATTCAAGCTTATGGAAACAGCACAGCAAAATGGTTCCGATTGAGAGGCTACAATCTGCTGCCCGATGTCGTCTCCGGTATTAAATTCATCAACGGGAGGTCAAAAACAGGTCGCAGCTTAATTCTCCATACATCAGATTTGACTATGGCTCATGTGACACAGTTATGATTCTTTATTCTCACATCAATTGTGAGAAATATCCTTAAATTTATGCCTTGCTTTAATAAAAGAGTAATGAAGAAAAATTAACATCCATTCTTCAGAACAATTTTTTTTAAACAAAACATGAATATTCAAAAATTAATGCCCAGAGTTTTAATAAGTGTTTTAGTTTTTACATCAAGTACTTCCGCGTTAGCTATGAATTTTGGTCTCGTTGGAAGAATTCAAGCTGAATATAATCATATCAATATTGAAGGTTTCTCTAATCAGGCATCGATTGAAGATCCAACTTTTTTTTCTTCGTGGGGACTCAGAGTACTCGAAGAATTAGGAAAAGGATTTAAAGCGGTTGGAATGATTGATTACGGGTTCAACCTAAATGGTGCGCAATCGGGTAACAGAGAAATGTTTGTGGGTTTATCCCAAGAATCTTTAGGTACGTTGAAATTTGGTCGAACCCATTCTCCTTTCGCCGACTTTGCCGGCGGTTGGACAATTGATCCGTTTGTTTATACTACTCTTCAGGCAACAGGTAGTGGTGGAACTATGATTGCAAGTGCCAATGGCCTGGGTTCAGCTTCATATACTGCTGTAAATAGTGTTGTACGTTTCACTTCTGCGGCTTTTAACGGATTTTCTTTTGCGGTTATGTTAATGCCAGGAGATTCAGATCGACTTGAAGCACACCTAGGGGGAATGCTCGGCGGCAAAGGTGGCAATATCGGTAATACCGGAGGAGAAAATGGAGAGTGGGATGTTCAATTCGCGGCAAAATATATTACCCAAATCCAAGACCACAAATTAGAGGTATTTAGTGGCTATTCTAGGGATAATGTAAGTTCTACTCAAAAAAAAGTACTCACAGCTAACTTAAGAACTGAAGAGGTAGCACGGGTGGGAGGGATCTGGGCATATCAAAACTTCCGAATTCAAGGTCAATATGACTATATTAGCAATGCACTAGGTGCGGCCACCTGTTCTGATGCGGCTGCATTGGGAGCTCTTGGGGAAAATTCTACTAGACAGTGCAATTCGGCAATGAATCCGGGAGGGAGTGGAGATATTTGGTATGCAGGCGGGCAATATAAATGGGGAAATACCACCTTTGTTGCTCAGGGCGGTATGACTGATGCTAATAATACTGAGGCTCTCGCAAGTAGGAAATCGAAAAGCTTTACGGTTGGAGCTCTTTATAGTTTGAGTAAACGTACAAATTTATTTGGTGGTTATCAACATGTAAATGTAATTGATAAAAATAACCCAGTGGATAGAGATCGCAATACGCTGACGATAGGAATGCGTCATCTTTTTTGATCGTTCAAGTTTATAAAAAGTGGTGTCACCGACAATGTAAAGCTAACCCACTAACGACTGACGTGGTTTACTGAAACCAGACACTCCAGTTAAGAGAAAATAGCATTAACTGGAGGAAGAAATGGTAACGAGAAAGCGGTACACGAAGGAATTCAAATCGGATGCAATCAGTCTGGTATTCGATCAGGGACATACGACGACAGAAGTATCCCGAAGTCTGGAGATCAACGCCGGAGCAGGAAGAAATCCGGCGGTTGAAAGTGCAGATCAAACAGCAGTGGTCGGTAAAAGTCGGTTGACCATTAATGTTGCTTATCAGGGTTATTCAACTAGGCATTCAAAGTGCGATCCATCACAACGGCAAATTTGATTGTGCCACTAGCCGTCACAAAAAAACAGGAACGCTTGGATACTTATCTCAAGCGCAGCATCCCGGCGCCAAACTGCCTGTAATCGATAAAATTGATTATCTGCATTTTGATCGTGCTGAAACGAGTCTGTTCTTGAATTTAATCGTTAAACAATATGAAGTGAGCAGCATCATTGTTACGAGCAATCTGCATTTCTCGCGATGGCCAGGTGCATTTGCCGATGATCAAACCCTGATCGCCGCGCATCGACTGCTTGTTACTTCCTAGACATATCGTGCAAATCTGCGGGCAAAGTTATCGCTTAAAAGAAAAGAAAGCCGCTGGAATAGTCCCGAGCGGCAGAACCTAAATAGACCGCCCGCTTAGGTCAAATTGTAAGAGGTGACTCAAAATTCAATTGCCGTTCATAACCAGAATAAAATGCGTCCGTTCAATGAGGGCAATTCCTACTTCAAACAAGTGGGATGAATGTGTAATAAATAATTAATTTTATTGTTATAGGGACGTCATGTAAAACAGATAAAGTTTGCGCGCTCGAGATCAAATTCCGAAGGAAATCGGCAGACGCCTCGTTTAATAATTACTAAAGATCATGTGATTTTGATATTTAAGACAGGGATTATCAAACTTATCCCTCAATAAAGAAAAACAATACGTATTAACCCTAAAAAGTATCCATTGAACGGTTAATAAATAAAAAAGAGTGCTTAATTCAGATAAAAATATATTTCATTAATAATTATAAGTTGCCCGGGTGATTCAGAGCATAACAGCTTAAAAATACTCAAGTGATATTTTAAGGTAAGAAACAATTTAGAAACAAAGTTTCTAAAAAATGAAAGTAGTTGCGGTTGCGCTGTTTAAAACGCCATCTTTTTTTTATTTATATGGAAGATATTATTATGCACTCTCTTAAGCAAACTAGCTCAAAGTCTCTTCATGATCTTTTAAAAACTAACTCATCAATTGTGACAACTAAACCATCTCAAATATTGACGGGGATGTTGTTCCGATCTATAGATGGTAAGCTTATGCTAACAAGTAACAACGGATATACAATTGAGCTACCAGCTGACACGATAGAAAAATTCCAAGTAGTGGATACTTCTGGTGTGTATCCGATCGTAGAATTGCGTGTAGAAGTTTCTGGAAAATTCTACTTCTTAAATCCAGGGTAAGAAGCCATTTTTCTGTTGCAAGAAGTGAAGGCTCATCACGCATCGAATCACTTTAATTTGGCTTAATGTGATTATTCCGTCGTAAGTTTCTGGGCAATTCAATAAATATTCTATTAGCTCATAAAAGCTTAATTCTTAGTTTGTTTAAATACAAGCACCATTGGTTTAAGAACTGAGATCTGAGGTAAGCTGTTTCGATATCAGCAAGTTCATTATTGGCTTGCTAACACAATAAGGGTGAGTGATAGTTGTTGCAGCAACACTGTAATTAATGATCCAAGCCCACGGTTCATACCGGCGCGGCGCAAATCGGCCTGCAGATTAGCAGCTTTCAGTGTCGGAGTGGTTCCCATCAATGTTACCAGCAGTATCTTGGTTTGCTTAGGGTTTTGCAGTTGCATCATGACGTGGTTTACTGAAACTGGACAGTCCAGTTAAGAGAAAATTGTTTAACTGAAGGAAGAAATGGTAACGAGAAAGCAGTACACGAAGGAATTCAAATTGGATGTGATCAGCTGGGTATTGAATCAGGGTCATACGACGACAGAAGCATCTCGAAGTCTGGAAATCAATGCCAACATGCTGAGGAGGTGGATCATGGAATACCAAGCGGATGATGCTGATCAGGTGGTCAAGCGGTTTCAACGGTTTCTATTCTATCGGTTTCAAATGAAACACCAGAAGAAAATCGAACACTGGAAGAATTGCAGGCAGTTGTAAATAGTGCAGACCAGCTTAATCTTGATGGTAGCGACGCTGATGAGCTTTACAAAAACAGCCGAGCACTGAAAGAAAAGGCATTAGCGATGCAGGCAAAGCTTGAGTACGATGTGGCAATGGGCATTTGATTTTACGAGATGACGTACATAAGGCCGCATTTGAGGCAAGCAGGATGCTTAGGGATAAATTGCAAGGCTTACCGCAGCAGACAGCACCAAATCTTCACGGAAAAACTGTAATTGAAATGCAGCATATTTTAAGTGACGAAATAAATCTCTTGCTGACTCAATTTTGTGTCGATCTGGAAGCCAAGAATTTGATATGAATCGAAGATGGATCGCTTCCATTTAACGCAGACCCGGATTCATTCCGGGTTTTTTATTGCTTGGCGTTGAAAATTGGTGGTGACATTGAAAATAGAAACAAAAAAGCACTTAGGGTTTTATTCTCTAAGTGCCTGATTTGTTTGGTTGCGGGGGCAGGATTTGAACCTACGACCTTCGGGTTATGAGCCCGACGAGCTGCCAGACTGCTCCACCCCGCGTCAGGAGCGGGATTATAGCACAAGCAAACACG
>NZ_JAIEME010000023.1 GCF_019752415.1 Nitrosomonas sp. | reverse complement strand
TTTATGAGCTAGCGAATAGACCGAGGTAATCGTATGGCTGAGATCATTGATGAGCAAGTTGCAACTAATTTCTATTTTGACAAGAGCTTTAACAGCCAGGCCGTTAAGTTGTTACCCGGTGAATACTATGTTACAGACAAAGATATGCTCTTAGTAACAGTGCTCGGCTCATGCGTTGCAGCTTGTATTCGTGATTGTTACAGTGGTATCGGCGGTATGAATCATTTTATGCTTCCAGATGGAGGAGGGGATGCAGGTAGTCCGTTAAATGCTTCAGCCCGATATGGCACTTACGCTATGGAAATACTGATTAACCAGTTATTAAAACTTGGTGCCCGTCGGTGTAACCTTGAAGCCAAAGTATTCGGCGGCGGAAATGTTTTGGATGGATTAACGGTTGCAAATGTCGGTCCGAGGAACGCTGATTTTGTTCTAAAATTCTTACAAACAGAAAAAATAAGAGTCGTCGCAAAAGATCTGGTCGATATTTATCCTCGAAAAGTCTATTTCTTCCCAAGAAATAGTAAAGTGATGGTGAAGAAATTGAGAAATACACATAACACTACGATTTCTCAACGAGAAAAAGATTATAGGCAGCGTTTACGTAAAGTTGATTCTGGTGGAGATATTGAGTTATTTACTTAAATCAATTCTGCCTCTTGTACTAAATTGAGCATTTATCATGAAAAAAATTAAAGTTCTTATAGTTGATGATTCTGCTTTAATTCGTAAATTATTAAGTGAAATTATTGGTAGTCAGCCTGACATGGAGGCTATTGGTTCTGCGCCTGACCCTCTAGTGGCACGTGAAATGATTCGAGAACTGAATCCTGATGTGCTGACGCTTGATGTGGAAATGCCAAAAATGGATGGGCTTGATTTTCTGGAAAAATTAATGCGGTTGAGGCCAATGCCAGTAGTAATGGTTTCAACACTAACTGAGAAAGGTTCTGATGTAACATTTCGTGCGCTTGAGTTGGGTGCGGTTGATTTTGTTTCTAAGCCGAAAATTGATCTTGCGACAGGATTGAAAGAATATGGCGATGAGATCGCAAATAAAATTCGTATTGCAAAATCAGCAAGACTCAAGCGACATGCACCTATGCCAGTCACAAAGAGTGTTTCAGCGGATGCGGTTTTGCCAGCAGTGTCAAATCGTATCGCTTCAACTGAAAAATTAATCATAGTGGGTGCTTCTACCGGTGGTACAGAAGCGATTAAAGAATTTTTAATACGCATGCCTCCCGATTCACCAGGGATTCTGGTAACGCAACATATGCCGGAGGGATTCACCAAGTCATTTGCCAATCGCTTAAACACTCTTTGTAAAATATCGGTGGTTGAAGCGCAAGGTGGTGAAAGAGTGTTGCCAGGACATGCATATATCGCCCCAGGACATTCGCATTTATTGCTCAAGCGTAGTGGCGCAAATTACATGACTGAATTAAATCAAGGCGAACTGGTTAGTCGACATCGGCCTTCAGTTGATGTACTATTTCGTTCTGCGGCTAATTGTGCAGGTAAGAATGCCATTGGTGTGATTCTGACAGGTATGGGTAAAGATGGTGCTGCTGGAATGCTGGAAATGCGTAAAGCAGGCGCTTATAATTTTGCACAAGATGAAGCAAGCTGTGTTGTTTTTGGAATGCCTAAAGAGGCAATTGCAGCGGGCGGGGTGAACGATATTGTTTCACTGAGAGAGATGGCCAAATCGGTATTGTCAAAAGTTTCCAGTATGGGATCACACGGTAATCGTATCTAGCTTGCATTCATACTTATTTCTTGATTTGAGGTAAAGTAAAAAAGTACATCGTCAATGAAAAAGATTATTTCTCGATTTATTGTATTTTTGGGTATTAGCTTTTTAGTAAGCTGCGGGTCTCTTCAGGAAAGAACTTCAGTTAAGTTTGATCCTAACCCTACTGCTAATCAATCGGCTGATACCAGTCATGTCAAAAAAGCACTTTATTCCCAGTTTTATGAATGGCAGGGCGTACGTTATCAACGAGGCGGACTCAGTCAGCGGGGAGTTGATTGTTCTGGATTTGTGCATTTGACGTTTAAATCAAAACTCGGTTTGCACCTGCCGAGAACAACCAGAATGCAAGCAAGGTTAGGAAAAGAAATCAGGAAAGATGATTTGAAGGCCGGTGATCTGATATTTTTTAAAACCGGTTCAATCTCAGAGCATGTAGGCATTTATCTCGAGAAAAATAAATTTCTACATGCCTCTCAAAAACAAGGTGTCACAATATCCCGGTTAGATAATGTTTATTGGAAATCTAACTATTGGAAATCAGTTCGTATATAAAAAATAATTCTAAGAAAGTTTGTATTCATTTTCTTTAAACGCATAAGCTTGGGTTTGTTCGTTTGCGTATTCATCGCTTTCAGTGTTACTGTGCTGAGAAACTATAGTTCGGCTATATTGTTTTTGAATGCAGAATGGTGAGTAAATTCAATTTTTGTAGGAAAGTGAAATGAATGAAGAAATCAAACAGAGATTACAAAAAAAAGAAATCTGGCAACGTGGATTTTATATAATTCTTTTTATGTGTATCTATGGTTTTTCTAATTTCCTGATTGTTAGTATTTTCTTCTTTCAGTATGTTACGTTGATATTAACTGGCCAAACAAATTTGCTGCTACTTGGATTCAGTAAGAATTTAGGTGTCTATATCCATCAAATAATAACCTTTCTATCATTTAACAGTGATCAACGCCCATTTCCATTTAGTGCATGGCCTAATGGCACATGCGATATTGAGCCGTTTAAAGATGTCAACACAAACGATTAGTTGACCGTTGAGGAGATCGTTGTAACGTGCTCGTTCCATTTGCGAGACGAGGAGTCAAAAATGAAAAAGTACCAAAGTTTGAGTCATACACGCTAAGATTGCAAAAAGCATGTGGTATTTATTCCCAAGCAGTCAAAGAAACTGTTATTTGGCAAGCTAAGGAAACATAGAGGCTGATCATATCACTCTATTCTCAACTGAAAATACTCGAAAACCTCACTCTCCAGCAAAATGCTGAGGAGAATCAAAAAGAGTATCTAAAGGGTTTTCAAATATTCGATGATCGCTAAGGCCCCCGCTTTGTCATTACTCCAATTAAGTTTGAATGTTTTGCCATCTTGCTGGATATCTTTGTCGTGGCCTTTATTACTCATAGCCGGAGATAGGCGAGTATCAAAAACATAGCCTTCTTTATTTGCTGTCGTATCGTTTGTATTCCATGCAAAACCAGCCAATTTTTTGTCATAATCCAAACGGCTTTTTACGAAAATGGCCGGGCGTTCATTTGGCACCAATAGATGATAAAGCGTCGGCACTGAACCATTGTGTAAGTAAGGTGCTTGCGCCCATAGCCCTACCAAGGGTAACGCGTTGTAACCATCATGTAATTTGGGCGGTGTCATTGCTAAAGATTTTTTGCCCTCCAGTGAAACACCTTTATAGTGCGCACAAGGTTTCGCATCTTTGCCATACATTTGCACGACAGTATCTGCGCCACACACATCGTTAAAACCGCTGATCGCACCAAGCGTGACAAATAATCCGGCAACCTTAGCACGCCCCATATCGGTGCCAATATCGCGGTAAACCTTGCCATTATTGGGTTGATGGCAGGCGGCGCAATTTTCAGCAAATAATGCCTGACCTTTTTTCGCTAATGCAATATCCACCTCAAACGGATAAACACTTGCAGGCATTTTATCTAGCACTTCTTCCGAAAATGCCGATACGCGCACATCCACATTCTCATAACCAATTGTTAATTGTGCCGCGATGTTTTTATAGATAGGTAATGGAATATGTCCTGTCCACTGTCCGCCACCATTGATTAAATCGGATTTATCGCTATTCCATACTGGGTCGTGCGTGTTTTGTTCCCACACCACCATAATATCCGTGACACCATGGCTGGGCGGAAGCGCAAGTGAAGCAAACGGCTTCGTAAGTGCCTTTTGTTTTAAATTAATGTTGGCTTTCACAGTATTGAAACCAATGGCATCTTCCATTCCGGGCAAGCCATCAAACAATCTTGATTCCGCTCCTTTGTAGTATTTTTCGACAAATGCTTTCCAGCCCTCATATTCACTAACATGATGCTGAATAAACTGCACAATCACTTTATCAGCGGTTGATTTGAATAAATCAACTTGCACCTGCTCGTATGCAGCGTCAAATATCCGGTCTTCATAAGTATAATTTTTATAAAAATAATTTGGATCAGAAGCACGTGCTTCATCCAATGCGGTTAGAATCTTTTCTTTGATCAGTTGAGTTTGTTTAGCAAGATTTGTTTCCTTACCCACCATCTTAGTAATAGATTGCACTAAGCGTTTGCGATAGCCAATCACGTTAAACTCGGAATTAACGCCACCATCTAAATAATAAATGCTGTTGTCATCAAGGCGAACTCGCCCAATATGACATGCACCGCAGGCGAAGGAGGCATAATCAATATTAGCTTTCGGATCAGCACGCGACATACCAGTAAAACCCATGCCGCGTGGAACTGGTGAACCCTGCAAGCGCTCATCATAAAACAGGCCCATGACACTTAAGAAATCATCACCTTCTCCCCAATATTCAGGTGCAACCTTCGGCAATAATTTTAAGATGATGTAGGGAACGCCGTCCGTTTCACTTTGAGCAAAGTCTGCAAAGCGATTGTAAGCAGTCTGATATTTAGCAATATGTGCGTCGCGCGCAGCCATTTTATTTTGCTTGAATGCTTCCCAATCATCGGGTACCGCGTTAACAAAAGCGGGCGGCTCAGGTGCAGCCAGTTGTTTACTAAAACCTCCATCGGCGGAATACAAAAAATAAGCAGCACCAGTTGCCACTACAACCAAACCCAATACCAATTTTTTCATGCGCATTCCTTATGAAGTGATTGCTCATATCAAATATGATTTCTGATTCTATTCATCATTCTTTAAGTGGCGACATTTAATCATGTCCATAGACGATGCTCTATCAATGACTTCACATATAAAGTCATTGATAGATATATGAAGAATAGTGCTTCGTTGCAAAAACTTATTTATCCCAAACTAATGAGTAGGATTCTGGAAAGGGGCCATTTTTAAAATCAATCGGCGCTGCTGCTCGTAAATTCTTTAACAGTAACACGTGGCGAACCATTTCCGGGATCATTTCCATGCCCACATATTTACCTAAACAATCATGGGGACCAAATCCGAAATTGAAGTTGTGGTAAAAAGTGCGATCTGGATTGAATTCATCTGGGTTGGTGTTGGCAAAAGTATCAAACATTGCTGATTGCGTAAGCACAAGCACATTAGTTCTAGCAGGTATCAGTGTCTCATAGTCTGTACCTTTTGCTAAGGTATAGTCTTGTGAGGTTTGGCGGAACATATAGGGACTAATTGGTACATAACGCAGCGCTTCCCACACGATATTATCAAACGCTTGCAAGTCTGTTTGTTGGGCTGCGGTTTTGGCTTCTGCCAGAAGAACTGGTTGATTAACAAAAAACTCGATTACTTGAGCCGTTGCTTGTGAAGTAGTTTCAATTGATCCAATCAATAAACCACCTGCATTAGCACCCACACGTACTAAATCAAATTCAACTTGTTGCGGAAAACTGCTGCGCAACATACGTGTGAACACATCGTCTTTGGGAATGTGCGTCGGCTTACCTGTTAACTTATCAAGAATACCTTTTACAATGCGCTGAGCAATCGTCAAGAAATCTTTGGCTTGCTCTAGCTTTACCATGGCTAGCTTCTCGATCAATTCTTTTTTAATGTAATTAGCGAGCGCAGTGGATACGCGTGCATGATTATCTAAAATAAATTTGTTTTGTTCTGGTGAATTTAAATCAAATGGTTGATTGTGGAATGTATTATATTGATTCCAAAAAGACCAATCGATTAAATCCTTTTTATCCACATTACCCAAGCCAAAGTATTGCTGAACCATAATGGCTGGTACCATGCGGCAATAGTTGTATACGATGTCGATATTGCCATCAGCATTCGCAAGAATCTCTTGACTGGTTTGTGCGATTAAGGCACGGATTCTCGGCAAATCATTGCGATTTAGTAAACCTTGCATTAAGGATTTTTCGCGGTAGTGAAAGGCATTATCGTCATGCGCCATTAAATAACCAGGATCCGTGGCTGTTACTCCCATCTTGGGTTTGTATAGATCAACCGTAAATATTCTTGGCATTTGCAATAAATCAGTCACGTCCGTATAGCGACTCACTAAAACACATTCAGGGGTGATAAGAATAGGACGCTGAGCACGTAATTGTTTAAAAAATGGGAGTGGTTCGCTCATCATCCAGCGACGCACTAGGGGGTATTTGTCCGTCGTGGCGGCACTATCGTATTCGGCCAGATAATCCTTAGTGTTGCTAGTTGCAATATTAGTCATAAATCCTCCCCTTCTATTATGGTTTAGGAATTGTTGCTTCATCCATGAGGAATCATCTAAGGCAATTCCGTGGAATTCTGAATAAATAACACCACAAAAAAATAATAAAAAGTTTCTGGCGACTAAGAAATCACAAAGAGATTATAAACTTCAGTCAATTCGAGTATTCGTCTTGCTTGCCTCTCAGATGATTTCTATAATTAAGTCTACGATTTGACTTGCCTGGCATAATCGTGTTTGTTTCAGTTGTACTAGCTCAAATCAGATCGTACCGTTACCGAATTGACTGGATGGATGCTTGTCAGATTAGATTTGGTTCATATTTTTGCTGTTCCAAATCTGTTTTTTACTAAGCAAAGTTTCCACATAGGTTTTCAATTACAGATTTTTCCCGGATGAATTCTTTCATTATTGTAATAATCGACCCAACTGTCCAGATCTTTTTGTAGGAATTCCAAATCATGGTAGAGTTTCTTCCAGAAAATCACTTAAGATTGGCGCGTTACCAATCCCACTTACCGGACAGGACACTCACGGTGCAAGACAAAGCTCCTATTAGGTCACAAGTATTGCGCCCAGTAACGCTCGGGGAATGCCTGGACTAGATCGACAGGTCAACGCAAAGGCACTACTTCGCCAATCCCAGCACGGGTCAGATCAAGTCAGACATTCCAAGGCATATTAAACTGAGTATCCCAACAATTTCCCAGACGACTCATACTGCCAATAAAACCATATGCTTTCAGTAGATTGCGGTATGCTTTGCCGGCATACTGCGGTCCGCGAGTCCTGCTGCACATCAGGCCAGGTGGTGGCCGACGCAACCAGCTAGCCATTCGCAATGCATCACAAACCAGTGTTGCTTTCATCCGTGAGCTCATGCTCCAACCGGCCACTTTTCTGGAAAATAAATCTATTACGATTGCGAGATACAACCAGCCTTCCTGTGTCCAGATGTATGGGATAGCGCTGACATCCACTTGTTCCGGTTTGGCAACAGTATATTGCCGATTCAGTTAGCCCTGATTTCGACGCTTCTGGCCGTTCCTGCTAACGTAAATCCCTGATCCACAAACAGACTGGTTGCATCCAGTTTGAATTCCTTTGTATATTATTTCACTACTGTCCCATTAACTTTCAAAGTAGAGACATCTGAATATGAGAGGGGTGATACAGGTTATGCGGGTCACCTC
>NZ_JAIEME010000029.1 GCF_019752415.1 Nitrosomonas sp. | reverse complement strand
CCCATTGTCCAAAATTCCCCACTGCTGCCTCCCGTAGGAGTCTGGGCCGTGTCTCAGTCCCAGTGTGGCTGGTCGTCCTCTCAGACCAACTACTGATCGTCGCCTTGGTAAGCCATTACCTTACCAACTAGCTAATCAGACATCAGCCGCTCCAAAAGCATAAGGTCTTTCGATCCCCTACTTTTCTCCTCAGAGATTATGCGGTATTAGCACATCTTTCGATGCGTTATCCCCCACTTTAGGACACGTTCCGATGTATTACTCACCCGTCCGCCACTCGCCACCAGGTGCAAGCACCCGTGCTGCCGTTCGACTTGCATGTGTAAAGCATGCCGCCAGCGTTCAATCTGAGCCAGGATCAAACTCTTAAGTTTAATTCTGTTAAAACTCTCGCTTGACTATTTGATGTTGATTAAAAACCAATATCTACTTTCCTTGCGAGTACTTAATATATTTCTGGATTCTATTTCGAATCCTTTTCTTCTTTAAGTACCCACACCTATCGATTGTAATTTTTTAAAGAACGCTGCTACTTTTTAATCTGTTGCTTGGTAGCGAGAGGCGAATTATACAGACTCCGAAATGCTGGTCAAGACATATTTACACATAATTCTAATTAGTCGAATTGAGCTTATTAAGCTTTTCATGAAATGCTCTTAAATACAACTACTCAGCTTTATTCGAGTGGTTTTTTATTTAACGCCTTGCTTGAGACTTGCTTCAATAAAGTGATTAAGATCTCCATCTAATACACTTTGCGTATTCCCAATTTCTATATTTGTTCGTAAATCCTTAATCCGTGACTGATCCAAAACATAGGATCGAATTTGATGACCCCAGCCAATATCTGTTTTAGTCTCTTCTATTGCTTGCTTCTCTTCATTACGCTTACGTAGCTCTGCCTCATATAATCTTGATTTCAACATAACAAGCGCATCGGCTTTATTACGATGCTGTGATCGGCCACTCTGACATTGCACAACTATTCCTGTTGGATTGTGCGTAATGCGGATAGCTGAATCCGTTTTATTAATATGCTGGCCTCCTGCACCTGAGGCGCGGAATGTATCTATTCTTAAATCTGCCGGATTAATTTCAATCTCTATGGTGTCATCTACTTCAGGATATACAAATACACTCGCAAACGAAGTATGGCGACGATTACCTGAATCAAATGGTGATTTTCTTACCAAGCGATGCACACCAGTTTCTGTCCGCAAATATCCATAAGCATAATCACCAGTAATTTTTAAGGTAGCACTTTTAATACCTGCAATATCACCAGCCGATTCTTCCAGAATTTCAACAGTCAATCCTTGTCTTTCGCAGTAACGCAGATACATGCGCTCTAGCATAGCTGCCCAATCTTGTGCCTCCGTACCTCCTGAGCCCGATTGAATATCCACGAAACAATTATTTGGATCCATTGGATCAGAAAACATCCGCCGGAACTCCAAATTTGCTATTACTTTCTCCACATTATTAACATCAATCGCTATACTTTCAAGAGTAGCTACATCCACTTCGTCCTTCGCCATCTGAAATAATTCTTGTGCATCATGCAATTGTTGTTCCATCGATTCCAATGTAAAAACGGTATCTTCCAATAATTTTTTCTCTCGGCCTATTTCTTGGGTACGTTTACTGTCATTCCAAATCGCCGGATCTTCAAGAAGCCTGGTTAATTCGCTCAGCCGGGTTTGTTTAGTATCGAAGTCAAAGAAACCTCCGTAATTCATTAGCTCGATTACCTAAATCCTGAAGATGATTTGCAACTGCATTGATTTGTTCCGCTTCCATATTTTTCACCTTAAATTTAATTTTTTATTATACCTATTAGTACACTATAGATCATGAGCACCTGTTGTTAACTCTTGTAAGCCACATTATTCCTTTGCAATCCGAAGAAATTTTTAGAGTGCTGGTTCAATTTTTCAAACCATCGGCCTGTAAAAAAATTATAATCGTTAACTAATAGTGCTAGTGACTCTCATGCATGTTTCACATTCCAACCCGTTTCTCTTAATCTAATTTCTCATAAGCTTAATAATGTCAAAGTTTTTTGCATTGATTCCAGCAGCAGGCTCAGGCGCACGTATGGGCAATGAGCTTCCCAAACAATACCTAGCATTGAATAGCAGACCTATGATTTATCATGCAATATGTACGCTATGTCAGAACCAGTTCATTGCTGGCGTATTTGTCGTACTTGCGCCTAGTGATGGCGAATGGCACAAGTATGATTGGTCTGAGTTTTCAGAAAAACTAGTCGTGCTTAGCTGTGGCGGCTTAACTCGAGCGGATAGTGTGCTTAATGGCCTTACTGCAGCAAAACAAAAAAACCTGGTAGATTCGAATGATTGGATACTAGTGCATGATGCTGCTCGTCCCTGTTTAACTTCAATTCAGTTGGATAAATTAATCAATGAATTATCCATAGACGAAGTAGGTGGATTATTAGCAGTACCTGTGGCTGACACTTTAAAACGCTGTAGTAACACTGAAAATCGCGTGGCACATACTGAATCCAGAGAAAATTTATGGCAAGCACAGACGCCGCAAATGTTTCGCTATGACCTACTCACTCATGCACTTCGTAGCGCGACAAGCATAAATGTGACAGATGATGCCGGTGCTGTTGAGGCTTTGGGATTTCATCCAAAACTTGTACTTGGTGATGCTTACAATTTTAAAGTAACCTACCCTCAAGATCTGGCTTTAGCAGAATTGATAATACAGAAAAGGAATAATCCGTGAATACTATAAGAATAGGGCAAGGTTTTGATGTACATCAATTAGTTGAAGGCCGCCCGTTGATCATTGGCGGAGTAACGATTCCTTACGAAAAAGGATTACTCGGGCATTCCGATGCGGATGTGTTGCTGCATGCAATTTGTGATGCACTTATTGGTGCTGCAGCATTGGGAGACATTGGCAAACATTTTTCCGATTCTGATCCGCGCTATAAAAATATCGATAGTCGCGTGCTATTACGCAATGTATACAGCTTGCTAGAAAATAATAGCTATACCATTATCAATATTGATGCGACCATTATTACTCAAGTACCCAAAATGGCGCCACATATCCCCGCGATGATTGCAAATATCGCGCAGGATCTGAAAACGCATACAACTAACATCAATATTAAAGCTAAAACAGCCGAGCATTTGGGTGCGATTGGCCGCAAAGAAGGTATTGTGGCAGAAGTTGTATGCTTAATTAACCGCACGAGAAATGAGATTGTCTGAAAAAGGTACCGATACAAAAATAAAATCTATTCGGGTATTTTTCGCTATTTTTCCCAATGAATTTGTACAAAAACAATTGGCTTATCAAGCCGAAATACTGGAATCTACTTACGGTGGACGCAAAGTTCGAACACAGAATTTCCATCTTACGTTGTTATTCCTTGGAGATATCAGCACTCACCGTATTGAAGCACTGCAGCAAACCATGAAAAACATATCAGCAAAAAAATTTGAGCTAAGTTTAGACAAAGTCTGCTACTGGAAACGCAATCAAATTACTTATATCCAGGCAAATCAATTCCCTAACGAACTGTTCTTTCTCGTTGATTTACTGAAGACTGCTCTGTCAGAAGTTGGGTTCTTATTTGATAAGTACATTTACAAACCACATGTTACGCTAATCCGGAAAGCAACTCATTCTGCAGAAATCGATCTACCTATCCCAATCAAATGGGAAGTGAATGAGTGGTCTCTTATTCAATCCAAACAAACTGAGCACGGTGTTGATTATATTCCACTGAAACAGTGGAACTTGAAATAAGCCAATATTGATCGAAGAATTTATCCTATATAAATACCCCTTAACTCAAAGTTACCTGATTACATTCAATTAAAACCCTTGTCACTCAACTATTTTGAAAATTCTTGCCCTCGAAACATCTACTGAATTCTGCTCTGTTGCACTGTACCTGGATGACAAAATATTCAACAAGGAAATTCTTGCTGAGCGCCGTCACTCTGAAATTCTTCTGCCTATGGTTCATGAACTCCTCGAAGAGTCTGCACTTGCATTGCAGCAATTAGATGGCATCGCTTTTGGCGCAGGTCCAGGTTCTTTTACGGGTCTGCGCATAGCTTGCGGTGTCGCTCAAGGTTTGGCGTATGCAACCAATCTGCCAGTTATAGGAATTAGCACGCTTGAAGCAGTGGCACAGCAAATTGAGGAACAGAAAATCATTGTGGCACTTGATGCCCGCATGGGCGAGATTTATCATGCCGCATATCAGAGATTAACAAATTATGACTGGCAAGTTATCAGTCCGCCGACACTCTGCTTACCGCAGCATGCGCCCTCGGTAGCGGGTAATGGTTGGATTGGATGCGGCAGTGGTTTTGATGTCTATCGCAAAGAATTATCAGCACTGTATGGCGAAAATATTCACCAGGTCCATTTCAAGCTCCATCCGCAAGCTGGGGAAATAGCACAACTTGCGCTACCCAAATTTACTAATGGTTCTAATACTGATCCAGCTAATGTAACACCTGTCTATATACGTAACAAAGTCGCATTGAAGGAAAATGAGCGATGAATAGCACATTGCAGCAGACAGCCGAATTCAGAAAAATGTACTCATCGGATCTGGATCGTGTCATCCTGATCGAACGAGAAATTTTTCTTTTCCCCTGGTCACTGGGAAATTTCGCCGATTCAATCAAGGCCGGTTATGTATGTCAGGTTTTAGAACAAGCTGATGTGCTGTTCGGCTATGGAATCATGATGATGAGTCCTGAAGAAGCGCATATTCTCACCATAGGCATCGCCGCAGACTGGCAAAAAAAGGGCTGGGGTAAAAAGCTGCTCCAGCATTTTATTCAGCATGCCAGCGGAGAAAATGCAAAATCGATATTCCTGGATGTCCGAGAATCTAATCACGGTGCCGCACAGCTCTATAAACAAATGGGTTTCCAGCACATTGCAACACGCAAAGGTTATTATCCGGCAATGTGCGGACGTGAAGATGCGCTTGTCATGCAATTGATGTTATGAATACGCGACGCAGACAAATACTCAAAGAATTGAATCTGCTGCCGATATGGCAGCAGAAATCAGGCACCCGGAAACAGAATCAGTCGCTTGAATCACAATCAATCGAAGTCAGAAATTTGATATCTCCGCCTGATCCTACAAAAGATTCACAGCAGCGCCAAGAAATCCATCAAATGAATTGGGATCAACTCAGATTAGCGGTATCCCAGTGTACTGCCTGCCCTTTACATCAGACACGTACTCAAACCGTATTGGGTGTCGGCGATGAGAATGCGGATTGGCTCTTTGTAGGCGAAGGGCCGGGAGCCACAGAAGATGCAACCGGTGAACCTTTTGTTGGCCAGGCCGGCAAACTACTCGATCAAATGTTGGCAGCTATTAAGCTGAACCGTGGCCAGCAAGTCTACATTACCAATATCGTAAAATGCCGCCCGCCCAATAATAGAAACCCCAATGCCAATGAAGCTCGTCAATGTGAACCTTATCTGACGAGGCAAATTGCTCTGATTAAACCAAAACTTATTGTTGCATTAGGAAAGGTTGCTGCACAAAACCTTCTCCAGTGTGAAGACAGTATTTCCAGCTTGCGTGGAAAAATACATGATTATTCAGGCATACCCCTGATAGTCACTTACCACCCTGCCTATTTATTGCGCGCTCTCCCAGAGAAAGCAAAAGCTTGGAAAGATTTATGCTTTGCCCAATCAACTATGCAGTCAATAACATAAGGGCGCCTCTAAAAATTTAAAGTTGCAAATAAAACGAGGCGCGAGCAAAAAATGGTAATGCAGCATATAACTGATATGTAAGGAAACATTTTTTTTGAGCAACAAAGTGCTGTGACGAAATTTAAATTTTTAGAGGTGCCCATAAGCTGTTTATTTAACGAATATTCATAACTTATTTTACCAATACTAATTTGGTGAATTTCTGATCGGTTGTCCGAGATTCACAGAATTAACACAACTTAACAAACATTAATGTAACTATGTTAATCAGTATGTTACAATCATATCAAGGTTAATGAGGATATGTGAAATAGTATCATATTTAACCTATTGTGTAACCCCGGTGTAACCCCGCATAGGCCAAAATATGGAAAATAAATTCAATTTCACCAAGAAAACTATAGCCGCATTATCAACACCAGATCCCGGTAAGCGTGATACCTACCACGATATAAAAACAGCCGGGTTACAGCTTCGCATTACTTCCACTGGTGTAAAAACCTTTTCATTTTATAAGCGCATCAATGGCAGCACCCCAGAGCGCATAACTCTTGGTCGTTATCCTGATATGACCATCGAGAAGGCGCGGCTTGCATATGACCGAATAGCCGGGGATATTGCAAGCGGCAAAAATCCCGCTGCGATCAAACGCGGCACCAGAGAGGAACTTACTTTTGCTGAATTATTTGGCGATTACATGGAGCAATATTCACGCCACAACAAAAAGACATGGCGGGAAGATGAATCACAGTACAGGCTGTATCTTGAAAAACCACTGGGTAAAAAGAAACTATCAGCTATTGACCGATCAAGCATTAAAAATATACACCTAAGCATTACCAGAGCAGGGCACCCGATCACGGCTAATCGTGTTAAGTCGCTAATATCCGGTATTTTTGGATGGGCGATATTAGAAGGGCTATGGGAAACAAACCCCGCCACAGGCATTAGACGGAATAAAGAAAAAAGCCGTGAAAGATTCATTCAAGGGGATGAATTGCCGCGATTCTTTCAAGCACTGGCAGACGAGCCCAATGGAACAATCAGGGATTATGTATTAATGTCATTACTGACCGGTGCAAGGCGCTCCAATGTACAGGCCATGCGCTGGCAAGATATAAGCTTCGATCGTCATGAATGGCGAATTGATGAAACGAAAAACGGCGCCCCGCAGACTGTCACATTATCACCCGAGGCCGTCGAGATATTACAGAACAGAAAACCATTAAATGATGCTGTATTTGTTTTTCCCGGACGTGGTGAATTAAGTCATTTAATGAATCCGGCAAGAGGCTGGCAGCGAATCCTAGAGCGTGCTGGAATCAACAATCTGCGAATTCACGACCTAAGGCGCACGCTGGGGAGCTGGCAATGCAAAACAGGCGCTTCATTGGCGATCATTGGGAAGTCACTCAATCACAAAAACCCTAGCACAACGGCGATATATGCCAGGCTTGACTTGGACCCGGTAAGGGATTCAGTCAACCGGGCAACAAGCGCAATGATGACGGCCGGAGGATTAAAGAAACCGGCTGATGCTGTACCGTTGAAACGTTCGAAATGATGGATATTTCGGTGAACAAAGATTGGACGAAAGAGGAAGCTCTGAACGCTGATGCAGAATATCAGCTAAGCGGCGGAGAAATGTTGGGAATAAATTCACCTTTTTTAAGATGGAGCGCTTTGCATTCGTTGGACGAATACCAGACCCGGTACGGAGGCGGCGATAAATTTGCTTTGATGTTAGCTATTAGAACTTGTGCTGATTTTAAGTTTGTCATGCCTGAATGGGTGGCGGAAGCTTATATAAATTCTTTTGATCGTATTGCAACTTATGCAGAAAAAAGCTGGGACGATGTGTTTTGCAAACCCGTTCCCAAGGGTGCGAACCTTAACGCGTTAAGAAAAAAATACTTATTAGAAGGCCGGGTGTACCTTAAGTTGAGGGAGATCATTCTAAAAGATCCGGGACTGTTGATACCGGTTCAAAATTGACCACCTGTGCCGGTTGAAAATTGACCAGGGGAAATCAGTGCGTAGGGTACTACG
>NZ_JAIEME010000095.1 GCF_019752415.1 Nitrosomonas sp. | reverse complement strand
ATCTTGCGAGTTATTTGGGGTGGCATAGAATGATTGACCGTCTCGGTCAGAACGTTACACCAACCCTCTGTTTCCTAATGTCACTTGGAAAAACAAGACAATTTCAACAGTTAATTACTACATAGCCTTGTTCTTCTTAGTCGAGCTCATTTCGCCATCACGTTTGCGTAGCCGGTTCTTGGTCGATGTCGATGTCGCAGCCGCTATCAGCGTGGCGTCAACTATTGTGACCTGTCGCAGCACAATAATCCCTGTTGCGATAACCGCGCAGTTGTTTCAGCAAGCAGGCTTTGTGCCAAGTGATGCTTCTACAGCAGGTGATGAAATTTGAGAATCGTCGTTTCACCAGGTATGACATCTTCTTCTGCAAATTCAAGTAACATTGGCACATCATGTAACGCTTCTTCCATTGCCGGATCTGAATAACCAAACCATTGATGCATCATATGAATCCATAGCATCGCTTCCAATGCAAATGGCTTGTGTCCCAAACCTGCTATCGGATAGTGCGGCGCGATCCGATTCGTCCACTTGGCCCAAGGAATCATTGGGGTTTGTATAGATGCCGGCATTTGGTGGAAATGCTTTTGCTCGGCTAAAGCAGAATCGGGCAGTAGCGACACGATACGACAAATTGAAAAGAAATTTTGAGAGTATGGTAGTCATGGCATGTGGATATCTGTGGCTATCTATGTGAAATGCCAACAGACCCTAGTGCCAAAAAATAATTAAAAAGATACCGACAGCTTTTTGAGTGAGGAAAAGTAAACAGACTTGTGGTTTTTCCATGGGGTTGTTTATTCTCCACAGTATGCTATAAGGATTTTCAGAATTTACTATCCAATCCATTTTCAGCAATTTCTGCAGCACGAAGCAATGCTTTAGCTTTATTCTGGGTTTCAATCCATTCATTTTGCGGAATCGAATCGGCAACAATTCCTGCACCCGCCTGTACATGCAATTGACCATCTTTGATAACACCGGTACGAATTGCAATCGCCAGATCCATATCGCCATTAAATCCAAGATAGCCTACTGCACCAGCATAAATACCGCGTTTAGATATTTCCAGTTCGTCGATGATTTCCATGGCGCGTACTTTAGGAGCGCCACTGACTGTTCCTGCCGGAAACGTCGCGCGCAGCACGTCGACCGCGGTCAGCTCAGGTTTTAACTTGCCCTCCACATTGGATACGATGTGCATCACATGCGAATAATTTTCTATTTGCATTTTTTCCGTTACAACCACCGTTCCGGTCTGCGCAACACGCCCAATATCGTTGCGGCCTAAATCCATTAGCATGACATGCTCCGCCAGTTCTTTGGGGTCGGCGAGTAAATCTGCTGCCAATTCCGCATCTTCCTTTATGTTCTTTCCACGAGGCCGGGTTCCTGCGATCGGACGAACAGTAACGGTATCGCTTTCCAGGCGCACCAATATTTCCGGAGAAGCACCCACAATATGAAAATCATCAAGATGATAGAAAAACATGTAGGGCGAAGGGTTAAGGCTGCGAAGCGCACGATACAGTGACAGGGGAGACGCATTAAACGGTTTACTCGTGCGTTGGGACAAAACGACTTGCATGATGTCACCATCATAGATATAGCGCTTTGCCCGCTCGACAGCAGCTTTAAAATCGGCTTCAGGAAATTCCGATATTGCAGCACCGGAAGTAACAGATTCCTCTGTTGGAATGGTGATTGATTGACGAAGCTTAGCTAATAAAGTTTTTAAGCGATTTCCCCCGAATTGGTAGGCATTCTCGTTTTCCGGATTGACATAAACGATCAGATATAATTTTCCGGATAAATTATCCACCACAGCCAGTTCTTCCGACAGTAACAGCAAAACATCCGGGGTATTCAACGTATCCGGTTTTGCGTGGCCTGCCAGTCTGTGCTCGATGTAGCGTACGGTATCGTATGAAAAGTAGCCGGCCAAACCACCACAAAAACGGGATTTTCCAGCCGGGCAGGGTGCTGCCTTGAATTGCGCCAGATAGGATTCGACAAATGCCAGTGTATCGTCCACTAAGCTTGTTTCAGATTTGCCGTCAACGATCGTGGTAACTTGATTGCCGCGGGCTTCAATCCGTGTTGTTGCCGGTAAACCAATGAATGAGAATCGACCGAAACGTTCTCCACCTTTGACCGATTCCAATAGATACGAATAGGGCCGGTTGGCCAGTTTTAGATAGATGGATAAAGGGGTGTCGAGATCCGCAAAAGTTTCCAGTACGATTGGGATACGGTTGTATCCTTGTTGTGCGAGCTTATTAAAATCGGTTTCGGTCATCTCAGTTTTCAAGACAGTCTTTTAACTAATTTTGATGCATCGAACAATGATTCGACAATCGCATCACAATCCAGCTCGTAAACATCGCGTCCTTCGTTATAGCCATAAGGAACAATGAACACATGGCAACCGGCAGCTCTGGCAGCAATGGCGTCATTCAGTGAGTCGCCAATGAGCAAGGCTTCGTGCGGTTGCGCATCAAAATGCGTACAAATGTGCGTTAATGGCATCGGGTCAGGTTTTTTCCTGGGTAGACTGTCACCGGACAATACGATTTCAAATTGATCGTATAACCCAGTTGCGCGCAGCAGCGGCAGGGTAAATGCTTCCGCTTTGTTGGTGATGCAAGCTAGCTTAAATCCCGCCTGTTGCAAGGCTTTAATGCCTTCGAGAACGCCCGGATAGGGGCGTGTGTTGACACTCAAATTATTGGCGTAATGCTTTTCGTAGATCGGCAGCGCTTTTTCAAATAAGGCCGCATCGGGTTCACCATCCAATTGCCCGGTCAATGTACGCTTGACCAGTTTTTGTATGCCTTTACCGATGTATGAGCAGATCGTTGCTGTCGATTGTTCCGGCAACCCCAGATCTTTTAACATCAGATTCGCAGACAATGCGAGATCGTCAGCGGTATTAAGCAACGTGCCGTCCAGATCAATCATGATCACTTTAGCCGTTAATGGAAATTTGATTCTTTTTGCAGAGGCATTTGTGCTGCCAGAAAGACTATGATTCATCTGAGTATATGGAATAGCAATGAGCTAAATAGAAATGTTAGAAAATTACACTTTTGCTAATTCAGCGCGAAGTGCCGCTAAGACGGTATCATAGCGATGCGGATCTGTGTCTTTACCGGCCGAATAAATGGCTGATCCAGCAACAAAGGTATCCGCTCCGGCACGGGCGATTTCAGCGATATTATCCACTTTAACACCGCCATCAATCTCCAGCATGATATTTTTGCCGCTGGCATCGATGCGTTTTCTCACGGCACGTAATTTGTTCAATGCTTCAGGAATAAATTTCTGTCCGCCAAACCCAGGATTCACAGACATGATAAGGATCAGATCAAGTTTGTCGAGCACATGATCTAGATAATGTAAAGGCGTGGCAGGATTAAATACCAAGCCCGCTTTGCAACCTTGCTCTTTAATTAATCCGATAGTTCGATCAATGTGATTGGAAGCTTCAGGGTGAAACGAAATGATATTGGCACCTGCCTTGGCGAAGTCCGGAATAATACGATCAACTGGTTCGACCATCAGATGTACATCAATCATGGCGTCAGTGACAGGACGAATGGCTTCGCATACCAAAGGGCCGATAGTGAGATTGGGAACATAATGATTATCCATAACATCAAAATGAACTATATCTGCGCCTGATTCAATAACGGCGGTGATTTCATCGCCTAGTTTAGCGAAGTTAGCTGATAAAATGCTCGGTGCAATGCGGTACATGAAGACCTCTTAGTGTAATAAACAAATTCTGCATTTTAACCGCAAATGATGGATTGCGCGTAAAAGAGTAGAAATTATTACGGAAATTATCCTGAGTAATACGCCTTATACTTTTTCTTGATACACTATTAAAAAGAGTATGGAATAAAAAAATGAACGAAGATAAAAAATATGAAATTGATGTCAGTATCCGCACGATATACTTACCTGATCAATCCGATGAAGAAGCTGAAAGGCATGTATTTGCGTACACGATAACCATTGCGAATACGGGCACTGTAACCAGCCAATTAATCAGCAGGCACTGGATTATCAATAATGGAGATGGCACTACTCAGGAAGTGCGAGGGCTAGGTGTCGTGGGTGAGCAGCCATTACTTAAACCGGGTGATAGCTTTGAATATACTAGTGGAACGGTGATTCCAACCCCTGTGGGATCTATGAAAGGAAGTTATCAGATGGCGGCTGAAGATGGTGTGCATTTCGATGTTGCAATACCGGAATTTATATTGAGTGTACCCAGAATCCTCCATTAGAAAATCTGAGCATAGCCTCGACTATATGCTACATACCTCCCAATCATCGGTATTCTGATGACCGGAAAACTCTATCTGATCCCAACACCTATCAGTCAGGAAAACATTGCTTGGGCATTACCATCAGCAGTTCAAAAGTGCATCGCTGAAATTTCACATTTTATTGTGGAGCATCCTAAAACGGCAAGGCACTTTTTGAAACAGATTGATTGTAAGCATTCATTACAAGAATTAAGCATGCAAACCTTGAATGAACATACGTCATCAAAAGATCTGCTGGCATTGCTGGACCCAATATTGACCGGAAACGATGTGGGATTGTTATCGGAAGCAGGTTGTCCCGCAGTGGCGGATCCTGGGGCAGAATTAGTTCGATTGGCGCACAAAAATAATATCATGGTAGTGCCATTAGTCGGACCTTCATCGATATTGCTGGCGCTGATGGCTTCTGGTTTGAACGGTCAACGCTTTACCTTTCATGGTTACTTGCCGGTTGAAAGCACAGCGCGAGCAAGCAGAATTGTGGAGCTGGAGAAATTATCGATTAGTTTGAAGCAAACACAGATTTTTATCGAAGCGCCTTACCGTAATCAGAAATTACTGGAACAACTGGTTATAGTCTGTTGTGACAGCACGGATTTATGTATTGCAAGCCACCTTACTTTTTCCAGTGAACTGGTTGCCACAAAATCCGTTAGAGAATGGAAACGTTCTTTACCAGATATCAACAAGATACCGACTATTTTTTTACTGCATGGATAGCGTAGTAATCGGCCCTGTGCTGCAATCGCGCCGAAGAAACACGCCGCTTTTTGAATAAGACAGAGTGGAATACGGTGCCACGAAAGACCGGAATAGCAAAGGTGCATATTGCCTTAGGGATAGCGTGATCATGGGTAACGTCATCGACATTGATGAATTGACCTGGCGCTGTTGAGACGCTTGGCCGATATTCCGTTTAAGTGAGTGAGCTTGACGACATACCCGATGTCGCATCACATTCCAAACGAATGATGGAGATAATCATTGTCCTACGCACGCAAGAAATCAGTATCTAACGCGGCAAAGCAAGTGAATCTTTAACGATCACAGAGTCACTTGACAGAAGGGGGGGGGGGGGGCGTGGTCACCGCCCAATGAAGTAATTTTTATTTCACATTTGGTGCTCTCTGTTCTACGCTCAAACTGTCCGACTTTGCCTGTCAAGCCCTCACAGTTGTACAATCGCTCGGGTGATGCAAGGTTGAGGCTGGTTGTCTGAAGTTGAGTCATATCGATATGTTTGAATATATCAATGTTTCCCTAGAAATCCGAAGCCTGATTCTACCGGGAATTCATGCAATGATTCTGAATTCCCGGTTTATTGAAGTGCAATTTAATTTGCAGAGATTTCTTGCACAAGCTTAAAAATCAACTGTAACCTGTGTCAGGAATGAGCTAAACTCAGCGTTATTCCATCCGTTTGTACGTGCGCCGGCGCCACCTGAATAACCATTTGTGTTCGTAGTTGGAGTTCCCGCTGTGTTGATATCCAACATGTAAATAACATTGCTTTGGAATTTAACATTTGAATGGGGATACCAATTTAAACCGAATCTAACCATATCCGCCTTTCCACCTTTAATCACGCCAGAGTTCATGTCGATGTAATCATAGCCTGCGGCGACTTCCCATGCGCCCCAGCCTGCGCCGTTCCACTGAAATGGACGATTAGGCTTAATCCGGTTTGCCGCACCATTTCTAACATGATAAGCCTTAGATTCGCCGGTCAGGAAGTAGCTTGCAAAACCGTAATAGCCTGTCAGATGTTCATCGTTGTATCCAGTACCATTGATATTGGTGCGTAAGTATTCGCCTTGTGCAGAGAACGGGCCATAAACAAGCCAGGATTCTGCGCCATAACGATCGTAACTGCTCACGCGGCGGTGAAGCGGATCACTCAGCGCGCCTGTACTCAAGTTGCCGGTATTTAGTATGTTGGTACGATCTACGTTGGTTCCTGGGAAGGCAAAGAACGACATCCCGCCACCACCGCCGTTTGATCCTTCACCAACCATCGTGCCGTCAGCCCGATATTGGGTGTTAACTTCAGTGTGCCCTGCAGAGATACCGACATGCATAAATTTGGTATCGCTTTCCATCCAGGGACGGCCACTGATACGGCCGATGCCTTGCCAGCCGGTATCGCCAGAGCCGTTATTGCGACTTTGATTGCCGTTGGCGTTTACTGAGGTCGAAGCAGCCGACCAAGAACCAATTGGCTCTGTTTGAAAAGCCAAGCCGGTTTGCCACCGCTGAACTGCGTAGTTGGCACCGATACCTGTCTTGTAAGTATTGGGATTGTCGACGAATGAGTTGACCGACATATGACGTTCAATGAAAGTTAGGTAACGGTTACTGGCGGCTTCTTCCAAACTGAATGGTTCCTTGAATGAACCAATTTTATAAGATAATGCATCGGTATGATTTAATCTTACAAATGCGTCGGTAATCCCGGACCCAACAGAGCCGTTACCACGGCTAAAGTCGTACTCGAACTTATAATCCCATATTTTATAAAAAGTACCTTCAACGCCAAGACGTGCACGGCGGATATTCATGCCGCTATTCAATTCATTGGGTGTGTTGGTTCCGAAAGCAGGATCAGGTTCATTGATAAAATTGTACTGTGAGGCAGGTTGTATCCGTCCATTGAGCGATACCGAAAAATTACCATCCTTGGTTGACCAATGCAGTCCGCGGTCATCAAAATTCCCGTGTATCTTTTCAACTTCTTTGACCCGCTCTTCAAGTACTGAAACTTGACCTTTAAGCTGTTCTTTCTCAGCCTTTTCTCGCAATCTTGTCAGACGGTCACTTTTGGTTTTATCGCCTTCATGAGCTGTCGATAATTCAGGCACTTCAGTGTTATTAGAAGAATCTGCCATGGTATGAGATGGCGCTACGAGTATTTTAGGTGTTTCTGTTTTAGCAGATGCTTGCCCAGATTTTTCATATGTACCCATATGTACCCGCCCCGGCCCGGGTTCAGCAAAAATTTGCTTGGTTTTTGTGTCAACATATAAATCAAGGGCAAACGCATTGGACATAACACTTAAATTTATTACAACTATGATTGCCATCGTGTGTCTGAATAATCGCATAATCGGTCTTTGATCGAGGGTTTAAAAGATGGCAATCTTTATATCGTAGTAATGTTACAGTTTTATGACAGTTACATTTCTATGACATTTTTATGACAAGATGTCTTGTTATTCGGAATCTCTGGGATTAATGCGCTAATCGATTGTATTCAAATTTATTTTTATTAAAATATAAAATCAGTATTTTATGTGCGGGTAACACTCTACTCGGTGGAGTGTATGGTTTATCATGACTTTATTTTTTGGGATTGACGGGAACTTTCCTTGAGAAATGACCTGTCCAATGAAGGTGTTTAGTTGGAATTATATTTTTCTTGCTAAGCACTGATTTCTATTAACTAGCTTGTTGAATTAATTAATAGGAGGTAACAAAAATGGCAACAACTTATGGCACAACGAGCGCGAGTTCGAGCGCTAACTATGACATGTCGCTGTGGTACGATTCTAAGTACTACAAGATAGGAATGCTCACCATGTTA
>NZ_JAIEME010000082.1 GCF_019752415.1 Nitrosomonas sp. | reverse complement strand
GGTGTTGTCTTTTCATATCAGTGCGGACCGGATCCCAGTCACGTTCATTGTTTATCGGCGGCCTGTATGCTGGCTGATTTCGTGTTGGCCGGTTTGTTTTGGATTGGTGCTGAACCGGGGTGGTGATGTTGCATTTACCGGTTTGTTCGAGTAGTGGATTCGGTCGATTCGACTTATCCATCGCCTATAGAAAATAGTGCGGTTTGCTCAATCAAGTCAAGCAGAATCAGCGCAGAAGCTTCCATCAGCGCTGCTTCATCATTGTTCATATCATTGATTCCAGAAAATAATTTTTCCATTAAAAAAAGTTGAAGCAAATGCCCGGTCAGTTCCGGTTCACCGGGATGTGTACAGCAACCGGCGATTGCACTGCAATATCCGCCAAGGAAAGCTTCCGCGGAAACCGTCAGCCACAATCGTACGCTGGCTGCAAATAATTCGCCGTGCCCGGCGTATTCGGCCAAATGCCGCTGTTGCGCTTGTGATGCGGCCAAGCAAAGCGAAAAGCACAAGCTCGCGGCATCGGCTATTGGCAGCTTCTTCGCGCGCCGTGCTGCCAATGGCTGACTGGGATCACCTTCGAAATCGATAATGACAAAGTCGTTATGCGCCATCAATATTTGATCGAGATGGAAATTGCCGTGAATGCGGCTGACAACCAACCGGCGGGAATGGGATTGCAGCGTTGCAAGGTGCCCGGCTATTCTGCCGCAGACGTCACATAGCCGTTGAACGGTATCAGGTGAAAGCGGGTAAGGGACAGTCTCAAGAATCGTGCGCAATGGTTGCAGTTGCGCTAAGAATTCACTGAATGGCACGGCTTCCGGATCGAACGCGGAATCTCCGGTAGTTTTGGCAAGCGCGGAATGCAAACCGGCCGTGCACGTGCCAAGCGAGGTCATTTGCGATTGATAACCGGCGTGTAGTGACGGCTCGCATGCTTGATCCGGTTCATTGATGCAGGACTTGAGGCAGCGATCCAGATATTCCTGAGTGTAATCCCACATCGTGCCCTGGTTAGGAATATAGCGGTGCAGCACCGCAATGGCTGTTGTGCTGTCTCCACTTTGATATTCCAGGCTGCCGACAAAGGGCGCAACATTTTCGCACGGCGATACTTCGGTCAGGAAGCGTCCGATTTCGAGTTCCGGATTAATCCCTGCCTGTATCCGGCGGTAAATTTTCAGAATAAGGCTCTCGCCGTAGACGATGACAGTATTGCTTTGTTTTACCGCTGGCCGGTTGATCGCGAGCGCTTCCGGCAGTTCCGCGAGTGCGGAGATATTGGCGAAAACCATCTCGCCGGATGCGAATGGCAGGCGCGTTGCCGCATGAATGCCATCAAGCAGGAATTGGCAGAATGCATCTTCTCCGATGGCATCGTAGAGAATGCCTTCGCGCGCGCGCTGCCTGACTTTGGCTAACATCCAGGGGGATAAGGCATGGTATTGCTGGTCGGCGGTCTCACCCAGCAGCAATCCGAGCGGCAGGAAAAAGGTTTGCGCGATATCCGTATCAAACTGGATATTAATCAATAAGGGCAGCCAGCTTCTACCGTCAGCCGTTTTCCAGGAATGATGCAAATCGAGATTCAATTGATCGATCCGGTGTCCGGCACCCGTGTACCAACGCTGAGACGCAAGGAATTGAGGCAGAATTACTTTTTCCAATTGTTGCCGGGTTTTGCTTTCGAGCACGCTGCTGACCTCTCCGGCGGGTTTGGTGATGAACGCCGCCAATAAGCTTTCAGGCAAGACCAGTACCGGCATTTCTTCGCGCGGCAGTTTATCGATGTGCCAGACAGGCGCTGCAACATCAGCCGCCAGCCGGAACCAGTAAAAACCGTAACCCGGTAAACTCAGCAAGTAAGGTAATTCGCCAATCGCTGGAAAAGCGGTGCGTCCGAGCAATTCCACCGGTACGCGGCCTTTAAAAGCGGCAAGCTCGAGTTCCACCGGCTGGGCGTTGTTCGCCAGATTAGCGACACAAAAAATGCACTCATCCTGATACTCACGCAAATAGGCGAGTATCTTGCGATTGCCAGGGTGCAGGAATGTCATCGAGCCCCGTCCAAATGCTTTATGGCCTGTACGCGTCACAATCAGCCGCCGCATCCAGTTGAGCAGTGAATTGGCGCTGCGGCACTGCGCTTCGACGTTAATCGCTTCATAGCCGTACAGCGGATCCATGATAGGCGGTAAATAAAGCCGCTGCGGATCGGCCCAGGAAAATCCGGCATTCCTGTCGGGACTCCACTGCATCGGTGTGCGCACCCCGTTGCGGTCGCCGAGATAAATGTTATCCCCCATGCCGATTTCGTCGCCGTAATAAATAATGGGGGAACCCGGCATGGAAAGCAGCAAGCTACATAGCAGCTCGATTTTGCTGCGGCTGCCGTCCATCAACGGCGCCAGCCTGCGGCGTATGCCCAGATTGATACGCGCGCGTGGATCGGTTGCATAAGTGTCATACATATAGTCACGTTCACGGTCAGTAACCATTTCCAGGGTTAATTCATCGTGATTACGCAAAAATACCGCCCATTGGCAATTCTCCGGAATCTCGGGAGTCTGGTCCAAAATTTCAGTGATCGGATGGCGATCTTCTTGCGCTACTGCCATGAAAATTCTCGGCATCAGCGGAAAATGAAAAGCCATGTGGCATTCATCGCCGTCACCGAAATATTCACGCACATCTTCCGGCCATTGATTGGCTTCCGCGAGGAAAACGCGGTCTTGGTAGCGATTATCCAAGTCGGCGCGCAGCTGCTTGATGACAGCATGGGTTTCCGCAAGGTTTTCATTGTCCGTGCCTTCACGCTCACACAGGTAAGGAATGGCATCCAGACGCACGCCGTCGACACCCATGTCGAACCAGAAACGCATGGCGTGCAGCACGGCATCGATAACATGCGGATTGTCAAAATTCAGATCCGGCTGGTGCGCAAAGAAGCGGTGCCAGTAATAAGCTTTTGCTTCTTCATCCCAAGCCCAGTTGGATTTCTCGGAATCGGTAAAAATGATGCGGGTATTCTCGTAGCGTTTCACCGTATCGCTCCACACATAAAATTCCCGTTCAACCGATCCCGGCGGCGCTTTACGCGCGGCTTGAAACCACGGATGTTGATTCGAAGTGTGGTTTATCACCAGTTCGGTAATTATCCGCAGATGACGTTTGTGCGCTTCTTCCAGAAAATATTTGAAATCATCCAGAGTGCCGTAATCGGGGTGGATATCGTGATAATTGGAAATGTCGTAACCGTCGTCGCGCAAGGGGGAGGGATAAAATGGCAATAACCAAAGCGCACTGATACCGAGATCTTTCAGGTAATCCAACTTGGAAGTCAAACCGGGAAAATCGCCGATACCATCGCCGTTACTATCGCAATAGGCGCGCACATGCAGTTGATAAATAATGGCGTCCTTGTACCATAACGGATCGTCTGTGTTATCCATAATTTCCTCAGAGAAGTTTCAGCTTGCAGGGCGGCGGTGTTAATGCCGGTGCCGTACAACCTGCCACCTGCCACCGATCAATCGCAAGGTAGCCCAATGGTTAAGTTGATGGCTTAATTCCGTAACATCCTGTTTATTAGTTTTTTATTAGAGAGACCGGAAAATGCAGAGAATCTTTGAAATTACCGGCTTATTACTAATGCGAGTGATACAAAGTTGAATTGGTTCAATCCGGAATAGTAGAGGAGTAGAAAAGCACTTGAAAAACAGTGCTCAAGAAAACCTGTCATTCAAGTCCAATACAAGGCGGTGTGGGGTTGTGCTCCACTCAATGAATTCCAAGATAGGAGGGTGAGCCGTGTGGCGGCGGGATCGCAATGGGTTGCACTAGCCAAGTAAAATTGACTCAACAGGTCATATTCAGATATTTTCAAATTATTTTGAGAACTTATTCATTCATCTTGCGTATAAAACAGGGAAAGTGGCTGCATGACCAAAACTGAAGCGCAAACCCGTTCGGAGTTGATTGATAGGTTGCTGGCGCAATCGGGTTGGAATGTCAAAGATCCAACGCAGGTCATTGAAGAATTCGATATTGTGACTCCGCTTCCGGAAGGTGTTGCCGAGCCGCGCACGCGTTATGAAGGGCATCAGTTCAGCGATTATGTTTTGCTTGGTAAGGACCGGAAACCACTCGCGGTGATCGAGGCGAAAAAGACCGCGCGGGATGCTGCCCTGGGCCGTGAGCAGGCCAAGCAATACTGCTACAACATCCAGAAGCAGCTGGACGGTGAGTTGCCGTTCTGCTTCTATACCAATGGCCATGATCTCTATTTCTGGGATTTGGAAAATACGCCGCCGCGGAAGGTCGCCGGTTTTCCGACGCGCGACGATCTGGAGCGATTCGCCTACATCCGCCGCAATCGCAAACCGCTGACACAGGAATTTATCAACACCTCGATTGCCGGTCGCGATTACCAGATCCGAGCCATCCGTTCGGTGCTCGAAGGCATTGAGCAGAAAAAGCGCGATTTTCTGCTGGTGATGGCTACTGGGACTGGCAAAACCCGCACCTGCATTGCCATGGTCGATGCACTGATGCGTGCGGGTCATGCTGAGAAAGTGCTGTTTTTGGTCGACCGCATTGCGCTGCGCGATCAGGCACTGGCGGCTTTCAAGGAGCACATGCCCAACGAGCCACGCTGGCCCAATGTAGGTGAAAAGCTGTTCGCCACAGACCGTCGCGTGTATGTCGCTACTTATCCCACCATGCTCAACATCATTCGGGACGAGTCGCAACATTTGTCTCCGCACTTTTTCGATTTCATTGTCGTCGATGAGAGCCATCGTTCCATATACAACACGTTTGGCGAAGTGCTCGACTATTTCAAAACCATCATGCTGGGTCTAACGGCCACGCCGACCGACATCATCGACCACAACACCTTTCAGCTTTTTCATTGTGAAGACGGTTTGCCGACTTTTGCCTACACCTTTGAAGAAGCCGTGAACAATGTGCCGCCCTACCTCTGCAACTTTCAGGTCATGAAGATTCAGACCAAGTTCCAGATGGAGGGCATCAGCAAGCGCACCATTACGCTGGAAGACCAGAAAAAGCTGATTCTGCAGGGCAAGGAAGTTGAAGAAATCAACTTCGACGGCTCGCAGCTCGAAAAACAGGTGATCAATAAAGGCACAAACACCCTGATCGTCCGAGAATTCATGGAAGAAGCCATCAAGGATGCCAGCGGCGTACTTCCGGGTAAAACCATCTTCTTCTGCGCCACCAAGGCCCACGCTCGGCGCATGGAGGAAATCTTCGACAAGCTCTACCCGCAATACCATGGTGAATTGGCCAAGGTGCTGGTGTCGGACGATCCGCGTGTTTATGGAAAAGGTGGTCTGCTCGATCAATTCACCCACAACGATATGCCGCGTATCGCCATCAGCGTGGACATGCTCGATACTGGCATCGATGTGCGCGAGATCGTCAATCTTGTGTTCGCCAAGCCGGTGTACTCGTACACCAAGTTCTGGCAAATGGTCGGGCGCGGCACGCGCTTGCTGGAAACCAGCAAACCCAAGCCTTGGTGCCTGGAAAAAGATGTGTTTCTGATCCTCGACTGCTGGGACAACTTCGAGTATTTCAAGCTCAATCCCAAAGGCAAGGAACTGAAAGCCCAGTTGCCGCTGCCGGTCCGGCTGGTGGGGTTGCGGCTCGATAAGATCGAAAAGGCCAATGACAGCAGCCATGCCGATATCGCCGCGCGCGAAGTTGCCAAGCTGCGCCAGCAAATTGCTGCGCTACCCAAAGAATCGGTTGTGATCAAGGAAGCCGCCGCTGCGCTGGCGCGGCTGGAAGACGAAAACTTCTGGATCAGCCTCAGCCACGACCGGCTGGAATTTCTGCGTGCCGAAATCAAGCCGTTGTTCCGCACGGTTTCCGAAGCCGATTTCAAAGCCATGCGTTTCGAGCGCGACTTGCTGGAGTATTCTCTGGCTGTGCTGAACGAAGATAAGGAACAGGCCAAGACCCTCATGGAAGGCATCGTCGAACAGATCAGCGAACTGCCGCTTTCGGTCAGTTTCGTGAGGCAGGAAGAAACCCTGATCCGCGCTGCGCAAACCAGCCACTACTGGGCCAAGGTTGGCGAAGATGCGCTTGACGAACTGGTCGCCAAACTGGGTCCACTGATGAAATTTCGCGAACCGAACGCCGGTCAGGAGCAAACCCACCTTGATCTGATCGACGAACTGCACAAAAAGGAATGGGTGGAATTCGGTCCGCAGCACGAAGCCGTGAGCATTACCCGCTACCGTGAAATGGTCGAGGATTTGGTTGCTAAGCTGACCGAACATAACCCGGTGCTGCTGAAAATCAAAAACGGCGAAGCCGTGAATGAAGGAGAAGCCAAGGCGTTGGCCGAGCTGCTGCATGAGGAACATCCGCACATCACCGAAGGCTTGTTGCGCCAAGTGTACAAAAACCGAAAAGCGCGCTTTATCCAGTTCATCCGGCACATCTTGGGCATTGAAACACTCAAGAGCTTTCCGGATGAAGTCAGCGCCGCCTTCGATCAATTCATCCGCGCTCACACGATGCTCAGCAGCCAGCAGATGGAATTCCTCAACTTGCTGAAGAGATTCATCATAGAACGCGAAAAAGTGGAAAAGAAAGACCTGATCAATGCACCGTTCACGGTTATCCATCCGCAAGGCATCCGTGGCGTGTTCAGCCCGGCCGAGATCGACGAAATATTACAGTTCACCGAAAACTTGGTAGCGTGATATGAACGAAAATCAACGCATCGAATATAAGCGCGAACTAACCGACAATCTTGAAAAAGAGGTGGTCGCTTTTTTGAATGCCCGCGAAGGCGGCGTACTTTATATTGGCATCGATGATGATGGTAAAGCCATCGGTGTGCAGAATTACGATCAAATTCAACTCATCATTAAAGATCGCCTGAAAAACAATATCCGGCCATCCATCATGGGACTGTTTGAGATCTTGCATGAGAGACGTGACGGTAAAGATATTATCTGCATCACCGTCGCCGGTGGCCTGGAAAAACCTTACTACCTGAAAAAATATGGCATGACCGGAAAAGGCTGTTACCTGAGAATCGGCAGCGCTTCTGAGCCCATGCCACAGGAGATGATCGAAGCGTTCTACAGTAAACGTATTCGCAATACCATTGGTCGCATCGAGTCTCCGCGTCATGAACTGACCTTTGAACAACTCAAGATCTATTACGATGCCAAGGGTTTGCATCTCAATAATGCCTTTATGAAAAACCTGGAGTTACTCACACCCGAAGGTAAGCCCAATTATGCCGCGTACCTGCTCGCCGACGAAAACAGCGCATCATTTCAAATCGCCAAATACGCAGGCGCTGATCGGGTCGATCTGATTGAGAATCGCGATTATGGCCGCTGCTCCCTGATCAAAGCGCTAAAAGCCATGCTGGATCGGGTCAATGTGGAAAATACCGTCTATACTAAAATTGGCTATCCCCTGCGAAAGGAAAGGGAAATGATCGATTCCATCGCCATGCGCGAAGCGATCATCAATGCCGTGGCGCATAACGATTACTCTTATGGTGCAACGCCCAAGGTTGAGTTTTTTGCAGATCGGGTAGAAGTCACTTCCATGGGCGGTTTGCCCTATGGTGTCACCGAAAAGGATTTTTTCGGTGGCTACTCGGTTCCCCGCAATAAAGAATTGATGCGTGTATTGCGTGATTTGGAAATTGTCGAACACCTGGGATCCGGTGTTCCGCGCATTCTTAAAGCCTATGGTCAGCAGGCTTTTGAAATCCGGGAAAGCTACTTGCGTGTCATTTTTCCTTACGCCCAGCCCATCGCTCCAACAAACCTCATCAAACCTACATCAGGGCTAGAGTCGGGGCTAGAGTCGGGGCTAGAGTCGGGGCCAGAGTCGATTCGCCAGCGTGTTTTACAGGAACTGGCGCAGCGCGACTTATCGAAATCGGGACTTGCCCAAGCGATTGGACAAAAGGGCGTTTCCGGCAAATTGAACGAGCGGATTCGCGAAATGCTCGCCGATGGCTTGATTGAATACACCATTCCCGGCAAACCCAACAGCCGACTGCAGAAATATCGCATTACCGGCAACGGCCGGGCACTTTTAAATACATTAAATAAAGCCAAATAAATCTATGTTGCAAAATAACCCCGAACTTAAAGCCAAGATCGATCAACTCTGGAACAAATTCTGGGCTGGTGGCATCAGCAATCCGCTCACCGCC
>NZ_JAIEME010000069.1 GCF_019752415.1 Nitrosomonas sp. | reverse complement strand
TCAGAGCGTATATCCGAGATCAGGAAAAGGAAGATGAACGTTATGATCAGTTGAAATTGGGTATGTAGGTGCCGCTTAGCGGCTCGCAAACATCCCCTTTGAGGGGCTCCAGCGATAAGCCTCCGGCTCTGCCGGAGGTAATTTAACTTTTTGTCCAGAAATGTGATAAGTCATAAGAACATAGCCGATATTTCCTGTAGTCGATGGATTGTTCAAACAGCTAGTCGATACAGGAGTTGTAGGCCTTGGGACAATTCGGATCCAGTCCGCCGGCAGGATCGCTGGTTTGATTTGATTCGTTCAATAGCGCCAATACTTTTGGAAAATATTCTGGAGCCCGCGTCCAAAATATATAATTGGCTTTCAGTTTTTCCCGTGCAAAAATGAGCAGCTCCAAGACGGTCGGCGCATAACCTGTTCCATCCCATTTGGTATTCTTATAGTTTGACTGCATCACTGAGGGTGTTAGAGGGGTGATCCCAGAAAGTTTAGAATAGTAGGAATATACTCCGCTCGGAGAGCTTTTATCCCCTAGGGAATTAAGCCCCGGATCCTCAATGAAAATATCTGGCCCACCGAGCCCTGTTCCCATTGCACTCAGGTTTCCTATGAATGATTCCAGAATCGGGCGCGGCTGGTTTGTGAACTGGAATGTCATAGTATTGGGGAAAAACTCACGCATCTTTTTGTTTACTATGAGTAGATTGTTGTAAAAATCATCTACCTGTATTTTGGATAACGATTTTATGGGTACTCCCATGGAAGTTTCCGTCAAGCCAATACCTTCGAAGTAGGGGTGGGAATTATAGCGCATTCCCAATGCACTAACTAATGCAACCAGGCGATCACGCAACTCGGAATTCCACAGCTTGATGTTGTGCCCTTTAATGATTGCGGTGCCACCATTATTATAAGCAAATATACCTTCGTCGTATATTCCCGTTCTTAAGTATTCTGGAACGAAAGCTATATTAGGATCGAATGCTTTTATTTGCAATACAATGACAAGCCGTTTATTTTGAGCAGCAAGTTCGGCAAGACGCTTATCAATAGAAGAAAAATTGTATACACCATATGACTCCTCCAGTTCTGCCCAAGTATAACGAATTTGTACTCCGCGCAGAGCTGGCGTCTTTTTCAGTTCGCTGTATACTTTCGCCATATAGTTAGAATTATTTTTATCGCCCATATTAATTGCATAATAATGTCCCGGATGCCATTTGATCGGACCAGATACGGGTGCAGATGTGGCACTAGCGGTATATGCAGCCATCCAGATGACTAAAACCATGCGCATAAAAAATAATGACGTCATTAATAAAGTATTGATTTGCTTAGTCACAGTAGAGGGGTTAGTGTTAATCAACAATTAATGGAATTCTGAGGTTTGCATACAATGAACTTGTCAAACATAGATATATTATTTTCAATTTATTCGTCTTTAACTTCAGGCTCATGCCATTTTCTGACACTCATTCCTATCGTTTCACATTTTAACGCAATCGTATGATTTTGATTGCCTAAAGCACAACACAGAAAATCTCAGTTCTTTCAGGCATCCTGCAGCCGCACTATGGCTACATACGATCTTCTTCAGGTGATCGCTTTGCTCTTTTGTAAGGATGATTACTATCGCTTTCCTAAGCATATGCCAAGTTTACACTATTAATCAATATAAGATCTCTACACAACTGCGGAAATTTTGCTGTGCTGCTGAATAAGAAGAATAAATCTGATTATCTCCAGCTATTCTCTAAAAATTTTGCTCCGCGCGCCCTGCACCTATCCCCGCGGCAAGACCGCGAGGATAGGTGCAGAAAATCAAAAACGGCGCGCTACGCTGGCTTCAAAAACACAAACTATAATGTTCCTCGTAACAAGGCCATGGGTAATCGCAAGTTCAATTGCTAAATAAAGTACGCGGTAGCTAGCCAAGAAGAATTCTAAAAGGTATGATTGCAACTCTATTAGCTCTGTAATTGGAGGTGTGGCCGAGCGGTTTAAGGCAGCAGTCTTGAAAACTGCCGTAGGGGTGACTCTACCGTGAGTTCGAATCTCACCGCCTCCGCCACTACCGCATCCACTCAAATCCACTAGAAGCCAATAATAAATGTGGTAACTTTTCTACCACATAAAAATTTACCACCTTATGGCAAAGGACTTTATCTTTGGGTATATTTAAGATAGAGGTAACGCAAGTATTGGCGGCTTCGCTATAAGATACATCAATCATTCGAATAAATTAAAACAGTCCGCTGCTGATGAGCTTTGAAGCTTTCTCCAGAGAAGAGCATTCAAAACAAACTCCCGTTACTTCAAACAACATTTGCTGCAAAATCAACTTTATGATTTTTTTTGAAATCTATGTTTTGAGGCAAAGCGAAGCCATCTGACTCCAGTCAGTTTTTATAATTGGCTTCTTTTCTTTAGATAACAACACCCGGATATTTCGGACTGAATCGTTCAATACAATCATCAAATGCTTTGTAAGCCTTCTCCCGAGTTTCTGCTTGCCAAAAATCATGCAGGCTTTTTTGACTTTGGGCTACATGGCTTTAGGTAGTTTCTCTAATACATTGATGGTCTTATGCACCGAGCAGCACTTGACATGGTCCCAAAGACCCGGACACTCCCTGATTTCTCAATGGCTGCATGCCCATATTTCAGGTCAATACCCGGCAAAAGACGAAAAGCGGTAAGATTATGACAACAATCTTCACGACTAAGAGACAGTGCTGATTGAAATATTAAGATGGAATGATGGAGAACAATTGGAATGGCAGTACAGAATTTGAAACTATTCGGTATGGAAGCTGAACAAGGGAGATGGATACTTGTTTCGACAGGATTATTAATAAATGTTTGCCTTGGATCCATTTATGCATTCAGTGTTTTCAGAAAACCATTGGAAAGCTTGTGGGGGATCACGTCGAGCCAGAGCGGCTATCCGTTTATGGTGTTTCTGGCGGTATTTGCGGTTGCGATGCCGCTGGCTGGGAGCTTAGTGGCGCGATGGGGGCCCAAAAAGACAACTATGCTTGGAAGCTTGCTGGTCGGAACAGGATGGGTGGCTGCAAGCTTTTCTCCAGATATTACTGTCCTGACCATTTTGTATGGAGTGTTAGGTGGAGCTGGGGTCGGTATTGTATACGGATGCCCGATTGCAGTGGTTGCGAAATGGTTCCCGCAAAAAAGTGGCTTGGCGATTGGCTTAACGGTTATGGGTTTTGGCATATCGGCATTAGTAATCGCGCCACTTATGAAAACGTTGATCGATCAACCGGGTATTGGAATACTCAATACGTTTCTTTACCTAGGGGTCGCGTTTTTGGTTGTAATAATGCTTTTAGCTCAGCTATTGAGTTTCCCACCAACTGGATGGGTACCTGCGGGAGTAAAAACAGCTTCTGCGGCGACTGATTTAATGCCATCGTTAAACCTCAGCAGGCGAGAAATGTTGAAGACCCGTAGTTTCTATGCGCTGTGGGCTACGTACACGATCGGCTGTCTGGCAGGATTAATGGCGATCGGCATCGCATCCCCGGTAGGAACTGAACTGGCGCAGTTAGACGCGACCACCGCAGCATTCGCAGTTTCATTGTTTGCGGTATTCAACGGACTCGGGCGGCCGTTGTTCGGGGCTTTAACCGACAAGCTGGGTCCGAAGCATACCGCAATAGTTTCATTCACGATGATTCTAGGTGCGTCTTTACTCTTGTTCTTTTTCGGACAAGGCAATGCCATGCTCTACTTATTCGCATTCTGCGTGTTGTGGATGTGCCTGGGTGGCTGGCTGGCGCTGGCACCCACCGCGACCGGTATCTTCTTCGGAAAACTGCATTATGCGCAGAATTACGGATTGGTGTTTACCGCCTACGGCACCGGCGCCATCCTCGGAACACTGCTATCCGGCAGCGTTAAGGACCTCACCGGCAGCTATTTACACGCGTTTGCGATTGTTTCAGGACTGGCGGTTCTTGGAATGTTGATTGCCGCAATAGGATTAAATCCTGTGAAAACCGATCAAGCGCGTTAGAATACTTCGATCAAACAACAGTACACACGAGTTTTCAATAATCTGCTAATCACCCAGCTTAGGGAGTTCTTCTATCATGAGACATATCAGAATCTTAACCATGAACATCCAGGCGCAAGCCTGGCCCGCAGGTCCTCATAGCGACGCAGAATGGCGCGCAAAGGCGGCGGTCAAAGCACTCGATCCCGGTAATTTTGCTTTTGATGAGCATCCCGATGTGGTGGTGTTCAACGAGGCGGATAACGAAGATGCCAAGGAGATTCTGGAGACAGGACTCAAGGACATGTATCCCCATTTCATCGTGTCGTTCAACGGCGGCAGCGGCGATTTGAACGACGGCGGGCTGGCGATATTCAGCAAATTCGAGTTTCGCGAATTGCCGCCGTCGGACTATAACTTTTCAAATAACCGCAGCCGGTTTTATCCCTACGTTAGTGCTGGCATTGCCGGAATGTTTTACCCGATGAGCGCGAGCGATGATGGCTTGGCGGAAAAAGGCGTGGCAATCGTACAGATAAGTACGGGATTGCACTTTGAAATCGTCACCATCGCCTTGACGCACTTGCAGGCTTTTTACGAGGAAGTCGGCGAACATCACACCATCCGCTTGCGGCAACTGAAAGTCATCGAAGCCGGGCTCATCGACCTCATCGGCGCGCCGGAAGATAATAGCAATTGGGATAAAGTCATCGTACTGGGTGATTTGAACATCCGCGGCGACACCCCGCCCTATTCCACCGAGGGTCATGGCGAATGGACCAACGTGTTTATTAACAACGGCGGACCGTACAACAACGCCTCGCAAGGAATAACCGTCAGGCAAAACCAGTTGATTTTCACCGGGCAACTGATCGACGGTTGGCGCACATTGATGGCGCCGCCGGGTGCTTTCATGGAAGCAGACCCGGGTTTGACCAACACTAATCTGAAAGATGGCAAGTATTTGCCGGCAGGGTTGAAAGAGCGGTTGGATTACATCTGTTTTCCGAAACAACGCACCGATGCCGTGGGCGAAACGCCTCGCCATCTGGTGGCGCAGCACATGCGGATTTTGCCGTCCAATTTCTCCGCGTTGGATATGGCGTTTGAAAGAATCCAAAGCGACCACAAAGGCATTCTGGCGCAAGTGCATTGGCAATTTCCGCACAACACCCCCAATCAAGCCAAACTGCAGGGCGATTTTGTGCATTTTCAAGCGCCGGATTCACTGGTCAAAGTCAATATCGCCAATGACCTGAAGATCCCCTCCTCCGGCGTATTCCAGTGGATTTATATTCATGAACCGGGTACTTACACGTTCACTTATAGCCCCAATCTGGAAGCCGCTTTCTATTACGAAAACGCTATGTCCACAAAAATTGATCCGTTCAATCAAGTCAAATGGGGCGAACTGGGACTCGACCTCGACTGGTTAAACAGTCTGCAACATGAATTCGGGCTGTCTGAGATAGGCGATCAGGTCGATGTACACCGGTCAATGTTCATCCGTCTGAAAGCTGCTGAAAGAGAGGATCAATTCACCGGCAACATCGCTTTTTCTTTCATCAAGCACACCGGCGAAAACCGCTTCCTCGCCATCGGTTTATTGCCCAACGACATCCCCAAAGACCCGCGCTTGCCGGTTGGCCAGAAAAATGGCGCAAACGACGAATGCTGGTTCCGGGCGCCGCTGGCCGAACAATTATTGAGCGGCAATCCTTACCCGGTACAGTTTTATATCCAAAACGATTTTGAACGAAAAATCCGTCTCAGTCTGTTCGAAGGCATCGCCCCACCGGCGCCTTTTGCGCAGGTAACCAATGAAGATCGGCTCATAGTGATCGACTATAACCGTGCCGCCGACATCAAGGATGTTTATATTTTGCTGGAACGCAGCCAGACAACGGACTTTGAATTCCTGGCGGGCTATCGCTACAGTATTTCCTACCTGAATCACCTGGAAATCTACAGTATCGAAGACCAAAGCGGGCTGGGCGCAGATGAAATCCACCTCACCCTAACCGCCGACGATATGGCCACCAATTTCCTCGACTTCACCGATGAAGATTTCGACGACGACGAACGGCGGATGCTCAATTCTTATTACCCTAAAAATACCGCTTTTGACAACCGGCTCAACATCACCGTTTTCGAATTGGATAGCGGCGAAGACGACGACGGCCCCTTCACCGCCACGATTCCCGCATTGAAGAAAGGCGAAAACAGCCGGGAATCGTCGCTCATCATTGAAGCGGAAGGCGCAGAGTATCAGATCAGCTACAAGCTGAGCCGGAATCCGAATCGATGAAGGTGGAATGCATTTATCTTTATGGCGGCTTGTTTTCAGCTTCGTAGGACGGACGCCCGAAGGGTGATCCGTCAAACCAAAACCAGCGCCAACCTATCATCTAATGCCATCATCACACTCGTTCGGCGGAACGCTTTCAGCTTCCGCCTTACGCGGCTTGACTGAAATATTAGACAGTACTTGTAGTCGCCACGTAAATCTGTCGACAGACCTCATCTTCGCCTACCGCATTCCAGTCTATACCCTTGACGTTCACCAAGGAAGGACTGAACTGATAAACCTGCTCCTTTGTGACGTCTACCCAAATGGGCAGAACGAGCTTTGCGTCCTCGAGAATCTCGCGTGTAAAGATGGATTCGAACTCCTTCTTGCCCCAGCTGCGATTACTCAAGAAGTTAGGACTTAGTACAAGAACACACTTCTTACATTCCTTCAGCCCTTCCTCAATAGATTCTCGAAGATTTACACCTAACTTCAATGAGAACTCGTCGTACCAAACAGGGCAGATTTTTCGCTGAAGGTTAAGAGCGATGGGTCGGGCAATGGCCTCTTTGTCGCGCGAGTCGTGGCTAATAAATGCAAGTGGCTTTTCCAAGATCGTTCGTCGATTCGCATACGCGGCATCGCGGAACTGTAGCTCGTGTCCAAGAATGCCGGCAGCGTCGATTAACTCTGAAATTTGCGTTTCACAAAAACTTGTCTCTGCATAAATGAATACTCGCCGAGATGGGGGTGTACTGAGCAGATTGCGCCATGTCGGGTCGCCGAAGAGCTGATATTCAATCTTGAAAGGGTTTTCGTTATGGACTCGTAAGCTACCGTGGAAGACTCGTGCCGATGGTAACCATACGGCGCCTTGCAGCGAAAACTGAGACGTACCGTATTTGATTGATCCAAGGATCTTTTCGAAGTCGCTCGGTTGAAGTGAAGCATCTCCAAAATAGAAAGCCAAGAATGCTGAATTTGCATTTGCATCATAGAACATCGACGCGTCACACGGTACGTCACTAGCGGTGTACGTAATATGCACCCGCAGCATGTGATCGAAGTCCGTATCAAAGTACTGTCGGATAGTAGACATGTCTGCCGTCTAACTACAATTAAATATCCGAAATGACGGGATAGATTACATCAAGAGTAATAGCCAATCCTGTAGCATTCATTCTATCTCCTTATTTTTTATAGAACTGTCATCGCTTAAAGTCTGGTCACAAGTTATCGCCAGAAGGTATTAGATCCACACTCAAAATTCCATACCAGTGAAGCATACCCTTCAATCGCCGTTCCGTGCAATGGATCGTCGAATCTGTGGACTAACATGCACCATAACTCAGCAGAATCATTGAAAAACGTATAGAATATGCGCCCCTTTCTTGCAAAAAGAATCCGCGGGTATCCACTTTGATTACAACAGCCAATAACACCCTGCAATTCGGCGCCAAGTCACTGTTTGAAAATGTTTGCGTTAAATTCTGCGGCGGTAATCGCTATGGCCTGATCGGCGCGAACGGTTGCGCCAAGTCGACGTTCTTGAAAATTCTGGGCGGGGATCTGGAACCGACTGCCGGTAATGTCGCGGTTGACAGTGTTGCTCGGATTCAAACCTTCGGGGTCAGGAGCACAAACAGACCCGCTAAAATGCAGTAATTAATCCATTATGCAATAGCAAGCGTTAACTTCAAGGTGAAAACATGATTACTTTGTACGGAATTGAATGGTCACGCGCGAAATATGTATTGTTTACGCTGGCGGAACTTGGTCTTGATTTCCAGCATGTCAAGATAAATCCTTTCGAGGAAGAGAAGCACACTCCCGAATATTTACAGCTAAATCCACTTGCCCAGGTACCCACTCTGATTGATGGCGATCTGGTGCTGACCGAGGCCATGGCGATTAATTTTTACCTGTCGAGAAAATAT
>NZ_JAIEME010000076.1 GCF_019752415.1 Nitrosomonas sp. | reverse complement strand
CGGACACAACGTGCAACAAAGCAACCGCTACCTGCCGCCCGCCGTAATCCGCATTGTGCTCGACGAACACGGCAGCGGCGACTACCCGTTCCTGGATCACGACTCGGTCAATCAACACCTGCAGCCGGTCGCCACCGGCATCGCCAAGCAAGTGATCCAACTGAAAGAAGACGCCATCCGCGAGCTATTAACCGCCAGCGAACAACAAGCCAGCGCGCGAGCCCCGCAACTCATCGCCGCCGCTGAAACGCGCATCCGGCAAATCTTTGTCCCCGAAATCGAACGCCTCAAAGCGCTGCAACAAGTCAACCCGAACGTGCGCGACGAGGAAATCCAGTTCTTTGAACAACAATTGCAACAACTGACCGGCGCGCTGAAATCCAGCAATTTGCGGCTCGATGCTGTAAGGGTGATTGTGGCGACGTAAATTCATCGGGAATCGACGATGCAAAAAAAGCAACATCAAAAACGGGATTCCCGCTTCCGCGGGAATGACGAGAGGGCAGGGAATGCCGGAGAAAAAGCGGCATGATGGCTCCGGCGGTGTATTTGCTGGCCAGTCAAAGAAACGGGACGCTCTACATTGGCGTGACATCCAACCTGATACAGCGCATTTGGCAGCATCGCGAAGGCTTGGCGGAAGGTTTTACCAAAAAATATCGGGTTAAAACCCTGGTCTGGTATGAACAGCACGCTACGATGGAAAGCGCCATTGCCCGGGAAAAGGCATTGAAAAAATGGAACCGCGCCTGGAAATTGAAACTGATTGAAGAAACCAATCCACAGTGGCGGGACCTCTGGCCGGAAATAAATGGAGAGACGGAACCTTAAGGAAACTTTGAATAACTCATGTTTGTCATTCCGAATAAAGTGAGGAATCTTTGTGAATCAACGCTATAGATTTCTCGCTACGCTCGACATGACAGTTATTCAGAATTTCCTTAACCCCCCCGTCCTTCTACTGCAACATTTCATCATCCTCACACCTCTACAATCCGTCATCTCCCCACACATACCTCGTCATCCCCGCTCATTTACCCGTCATCCCCGCGCAGGCGGGGATCCAGAACAACCACCGCGCTCCCCAACTGGATTCCCGCCTGCGCGGGAATGACGGAGAGAAAAGGTCGCTGTCTCAATCACTAGCGATTTCCAGCGCAGGTAAATTGTTTACGATCTTCATCGTTTCCAGGCTCACCGTCACCACACGCAGAAATAATTCCAGCGGATAGCGCGGGTTGCCCATCGTTTCGATGGCCCAGTCGTTGGCGTCGTTGACGATGCCGCTGTCCTTGTCGGTTTTCACGCACTGGCGTTCGATCACCCAGTCCAGCGCTGCTTTGCCGTTGACCACGTAGTCGTAGGCTTCTGGCGGAATGCCGCTGACGCTGATGTGTGCGTTGTAGATCAGCCGGGTCAGGTCTTTCTGGCCATCGGTTTTGGGTACTTTCATCTTCTCCACGCGCCAAAAACTCTCCTGCTCGCTACTCCGGCACATAGACTCGTCATTCCCGCGCAGACGGGAATCCAGCAACCTGGAATCGCCAAGATTGATCGCCTTGCCGTCGGCACTCAACACCGTGGCGCTCGGGTACATCGGCACGGTTTCATAATTCAGATGCAACTCAGCCAGCGCCCGTCCGGCTTTGGAAAACGCCCAAAAATCAGCGGCGGTTTTCACACACGGCATGCGCGGCAATTCCTTACTCAAATTATCGGCATAGCGGCTGCGGTAATCCTTTGAGTGCAGCAAACCATAGACGTAATAGAAAATATCCTCCTTGCCGATCGTTTCATGTGGATACGCCTGCTGAAAATGCGCCAGCCCGGCGTCAGTAATGGCATCGCGGCGCACGTACCCACCATTCTTCCGTTCATTGCCGTCATTCCTCAACTCCTTGTCGCCGTTCCCGTGCCCCGCGCCGTCATTCCTAAATCCATCACCGTCATTCTCGTGCCTTTTATCATTCCCGAGCCTTTCATCGTCATTCCCACACCTCTCATCGTCATTCCCACGCCTTTCATCGTCATTCCCGCGCAGGCGGGAATCCAGCGGTTTTTCTTCGATAAAATCCAGCGTGGTCTGGGTTCCCGCCTGCGCGGGAACGACGGGATCGTAGAGGTAGAGCGGGAAACATTGTGATCCGGCGATAAAATGGAAGTTTGGAATTTGCGCGGACATTAGCACGCTGAATCCCGCAGACTCCCCAAGTCCGGTTAGACAGATCACCCGATTCTCCGTCGCTACATTCGGGAAGATGCGTGGCATCTGCAACACTCTTTCATTGAATACACGATTGAAATAAAACCATTGTTTGGTAAAGGGCCGGTACAGACTGGGCGTTAAGCTCTCGGATTCAAACTGGAAACTACGGCCTCTAACCAGTTCTTGCTTGAGATTGACTGTCCAACTGATTTGTGTCGGGTCGGTATTGATAAAACCCAACACTTGAGTTTCGCGTGCTTTCCTGTCCAGCTCGGGGTGGGCGTTATTAAATCGCGCTACCTCGCTGTTGTAGAATCCGATCATGCGCGTCATATTGTTGATGACGGCATTTTTATTGGCGTTGTAGCACCATGCATCGCGGGCGGTAACTACTCCATTTGAGTAATTACCGAATAGCATTGGGCCACAGCCTTTCTTGTCACCAAGCACGATTAGTTTACTAAAGTTGTTGTCACGCTGGCGCAGCCAGTCGCCATGTGCATCGGGGGCGATGGCTTGCCACGCATTGTCGGTGCTGATGCCCGCAATGGAGCCGAACGCGGCGATTTTTTCCAGCTTGTCGTCGCGGCTGAGGTAGTCGCCGATATCGTGGAAATGAATCCGGCCATGCGGGTGCCCGTTGGGATTTTTGACCAATAGCGAGATGGCAATCGGCGCGCGGCTACCGCTGCCAAAAATTTTGCCGCCTTCCTTACGCGATTGTTCACCGCTGGTGCGTTGATTGCCGCGCAGGTGAAATACATGAATGCTGGAAAACTCCTCGGCCAGGCATTGGCGCAAGCCATCGGCGGTGTTGGCGTCGAGCCAGCCAGCGTTGGTAACAAAACCGATCACGCCGGCATTGCCGATGCGATCCGATGCCCAACGGATGGCGCGGATGTAGCTGTCGTATAGGCCACGGGATAATGTGGCTATTGAGCGTGCTGCATATGTTTCTGCGATGCGTTTATCCAAATGGGGATATTCGACGTTTTGGTTGTTGTCGTTCTGGCTACCTTGCCCAATGGAATACGGCGGATTGCCGAAAATGACGCGAATGTCCAGTTTCGTCATACCCGCGCAGGCGGGTATCCAGTGGTGCGCTTTGCGCGCCATCGTTTGCATGACTGGATTCCGGATCAAGCCCGGAATGACGGGGTGGAAGATGCTGCGGAGTGTTCATGATGCCGTGGTATACCGCTTCGATGTTGATGGCGGCGATGTAGTAGGCCAGCAGCACGATTTCATTGGCGTGGATTTCGTGCCGGTATTTGTGCGGCAGTTCGTCACGGGTGATCAACCCGCTTTGCAGCAGGCGGGTGATAAACGTTCCGGTGCCGGTAAACGGGTCGAGAATGTGTACCCCCTTGCTGCCCAATGTTTGGCCGAATTCGGTTTGCAGGATGTGCTGCACGCTGTGGATGATGAAATCGACCACTTCCACTGGTGTGTAGACGATGCCGAGGCGCTCGGTCATGCGCGGAAAGGCGTTGCGGAAAAACTTGTCGTATAGCTCGACCACGAGTTTCTGCTTGGCCTGAGTCTTGGCTTCCGGTGTGGTCTCCGCGCTGTCGATACCTTCAGCTCGTAATTTCACGCTGTCGTACATGGCTTGGAGCGTGTCGGCTTCCTTGTCGATGTGGTGTTTGTGCAGCACGTCCAGCACGGCTTGCATGGCGATGCTCATCGGGTTATGGCGGGCAAAGCTGTAGTCCTTGAACAGCGCGTCGAATACCGGTTTGGTGATAAGGTGCTGCGCCAGCATTTCGATGATTTCACCATCGCGGATGCTGTTGTTCAGATCGTCGCGCAATTCCTCGGCAAAGGCGGCGAAAGCTTCGCGTTCGCGAGTGTTGGCCGGGTTTTCCAGGATGCCGGTGATGCGGTCGATATGCGTGCGGGCGATCTTGGCGATGTCGTTGGCCCACTCTTCCCAGTGGTGGCGGTTACCGACCTTTTGCACCAACTTGGCGTAGAGCGCGCGCTCGATTTCACCGATTTCGAATTCCAATTTGGTTTGCTCCGGTTTGCGGTAAGCCGCTTCAGGCTGACCCAGCGTGTAGCGCCCTTGGCCGGTCTGGTCCTTGGTTTTTCCCGGAGTTTTAGGCTGTTTTTTCTGGATCTTGTCGGTGATGGCGATGACTTCCATTTTGCTGGTGTCGCGCCCGATTAAGTCGAGTTTGTTGATCATCGCATCGAAGCGGTCATCGTGCGAACGCAGCGCTTGCAGCACTTGCCATACGACTTTGTAGGTCTGGTTGTCGTTCAGCGCTTCGTGCGGCTCGACACCCGCCGGGATCACCACCGGCAGGATAACATAGCCGCGCTTCTTGCCCGGCGCGTTACGCATTACGCGACCGACCGATTGCACCACGTCGACTTGGGAATTGCGCGGCGTCAGGAACAGCACGGCATCCAAAGCGGGCACATCCACGCCTTCGGACAGACAACGCACATTGGAAAGGATGCGGCAGGTGTTATCCGGAATTTCAGCTTTGAGCCAATCCAGTTTGGTTTCTTTTTCGCTGGCATTCATGCTGCCGTCCACATGTTCGGCTTCGCAATTAAGACGCGCAATCTGCTCGAATTCCTCGGTTTCCTGATAGGCTTTCACTACCGCTTGAAACATGCCCGCAATTTGCTTGGAGCTGACCTTGTGCGTCTTGCCGCCTTTGGCCAATTCGATTACCTGACAGAAAGCCACGGCGCGTTGCATGGCTTGCCCATCTCCAATCAGATCATCGGCCAAACCCTGTTTGGATAGCGCTTTCCAGCAGCCGATGATCTTGGCGGCATCATCCACCTTGAGCTGGTTATCCGGGTCTTTCAGCAGATTCTGGATGCGGCGGTTGATGTGCGATTCTTCCACCGCCAGCACAATCACTTTATAGTCCACCAGCAGATTGCGCTTGACGGCTTCCGAGAAGGTAATGACATAAAGCTCTTTGCCGTAAAGCGTTTCATCATCCATCGAGCACAGTGCAACCTTGTCTTTTTCCGCGCTGGCTTTTGCCACCTCGCCATAAATGCGTGGCGTGGCGGTCATGTAAAGCCGCTTGGCGGAGCGGATATAGGCATTATCGTGCACGCGCACAAAGGCGCTTTCATCCTCGCTATCGAAAGTAGCGCCAGTGGTACGGTGCGCTTCGTCGCAGATGATCAGGTCAAAATCATCCAGATCAAAGTCATGCTGGGCGCGGCTGATCACGTCAATGGAATGATAGGTGCTGAACACCACGCTCATGTGCCGCGCATCGTGGCGCTTGCTCATTTCAGTCGCCAGCCTGGCCGGTTCGGTGGTAGCGGGGTAGCGCAATTCGTGCGTGAAAGTTTGCACCGTGTCGTCATCCTTTTTGCGTTTCTTGCCGACATCACTGTCGGAACACACGGCGAAACTGTGCAGCGGGGTATCGCTTTCCTGCGTCCACTCGGTCAGGGTTTGCGACAGCAGATTCAGACTGGGCACCAAGAAAAGCACGCGCCCGTTTTTACCGGCCAATTCCTCGGCAATTTTCAGCGCTGTGAAAGTCTTGCCAGTACCGCAGGCCATGATGAGTTTGCCGCGGTCTGTGTCTGTCAAGCCACGCGCAACAGCATCCAACGCATATTTTTGATGGTCGTGTAACTGCTTTCTGGTTTTTAACACCGGAGCCGCTTTGGGCTGGTATCGACTCCAATCAATCTGGCTGTTTTCCAGATCGTGCAGGTCTATTTTGCTGACCGGCGGTTGCTGGTCACGCAAGGCGTCTTCAGCGTGTTCGCTCCAGCGGTTGGTCGTGCTGACAATGATGCGGTGCGTGAAGGTTTTTTTGCCCGAGGCGGTGAAAAAACTGTCGATGTCGCTTTTTTGTAAGCGGTAATCTTCGGCATAGAGCTTGCACTGGATGGCGTGATATTCGCCGGTGTGGGTTTTGGCTACCAGGTCGATGCCGGTATCGTGTCCATCCAGTCCCTGTAATTTTGCCCAGTCGCGATACGCCCAAATATCGCTGTACAAATCGCGGTAAGCCGCTTCGTGGCGCAGGTAACACAGAATCAATTCCTCGAAGTAAGTACCCTTTTCCCGCGGGGTTGCGGCGATGAGACGGTAGCTGTCGAGTAGTTTTTTCAGTGCTGACATGGAATGTTCTTCACGATGAATAAGGGAGGATGATATTGCTATCTCGTGTTAGTAATTGCATTAGTTTTGGGTGAATAAACAGCTTTTCTCGTCCCACGGCTCTTTCCTCCAGTACACCGATGTCCACCAGTTGCTTTAGATAGCGCGAGGCGGCTTGGCGTCCGGCGATGTTTTTTTCAACCAAGTTCTGAATCCGGCAGTAAGGCAGATCGAAGATCAGATCGACCAGTTCGCGGCTGTAGATTTTCGGTGCCGCTTGTTTTACATGGTCAATCGTTAATCCTGACAGACTGCGGATTGCGGCAATCTTGGCGGTGGTCCAGCGCGCCGTGTCTTCGATGCCTTGCAGCAAATAGACAATCCAGGATTCCCATGCCTGATTGCGCGTGACATCCAGGAGCAGGCGGTAATACTCGGTTTTGTTCTTGATGATGTAGCGGCTGAGGTAAAGAATCGGCAGCGTCAGCAAGTCTTCCTGAATCAGAAACAGGCTATTCAGCACTCGCCCGGTGCGGCCATTGCCATCGGTGAACGGATGAATCGCCTCGAATTGATAATGCCCGGCTGCCATGCGAATCAGCGGATCGACATCGCGTGCTTCGTGCAAGTGACGCTCCCAGTTGGCTAATTGGGTGCGCAGGAGATCTTCCCCAACGGGCGGCGTATAGATCACTTCGCCGGTCGCTTGATTGGCCAGCGCGGTTCCCGGCACGCACCGCACTTGCATGTCCGTGCCCTTGATGCGCGTACATACTTGTTCTGCGGTGCGAGTGTTCAGCGGGTGCTGTTGCAATGTTTGGAACCCTTCGAGCAAAGCGTTGCTGTAACGTAGAGCTTCACGCGTAGCTGGATCGGCATACTCGTTCGCGCTTTGAAACTGAAACAGCCGGTCTGTGGTAGTTACGATATTCTCGATTTCCGAGCTGGCTTGCGCTTCAAGCAGCGGCAGGGTATTGATCAGAACGCCCTGATTGGGAATGAGTTCGGCCGCTTGCTTGAGTTCCGCTAGTGCTGTTCGAGCGGCGATACACTGCTTGAGTACGGTACGTGTCTCCAGTTCAATTGCCGGAGGTAAAAGAGGGAGATCGTTATAAGGCTGATCCGGGCGCCAAGAGGTCATGGTTTAATTTTTGCATTTTTGCGACACGTTGTCAGTTTATGTCGTTTGCAGCGACAGGTCAATTAAACATGTCGCAAAAACCTGAAATTTGCGACATGTTCAATCAGGAAACTTAGACATTAAACCGGAAGTGCATCACATCACCATCCTTGACGACATATTCCTTGCCTTCAAGACGCATTTTTCCGGCTTCTTTGGCGCCTTGTTCGCCGTTGTAGGCGATGAAGTCGTCGTAGCTGATGACTTCGGCGCGGATGAAGCCTTTCTCGAAGTCAGTGTGGATGACACCGGCGGCTTGCGGAGCGGTGTCGCCTTTGTGGATAGTCCAGGCGCGAACTTCTTTGACACCGGCGGTGAAGTACGTTTGCAGTCCGAGCAATTCGTAACCCGCGCGCACCAGGCGGTTGAGGCCGGGTTCTTCGAGATTCAGGTCGGCTAGGAAGATTTTCTTGTCTTCGTCGGACAATTCCGCGATTTCAGCTTCGAGTGCCGCGCAGATGGCGACGACCGGCGCGCCTTCCTGGGCGGCATATTCTTGCACGCGGGTCAGCAGCGGGTTGTTTTCAAAACCGTGGTCGTCGACATTGGCAACGTAAATGGCCGGTTTGGCGGTCAATAAGCAGAGCGGCTGCAATAAGAGTTTTTGCTCTTTATCCAAGTCCATTGTTCTGGCGGGTTTACCTTGGTCAAGATGCGCTTGCACTTGTTCCAGCAAGGCACACAATTTGATCGCATCCTTGTTGCCGGATTTGGCCACCTTGGATTCGCGCAGCAATGTTTTCTCGACTGTGGCGAGATCGGCCAGGGACAATTCGGTTTGAATGACTTCGATATCGGAGATCGGATCGACTTTACCGGCGACGTGCACAACGTTGTCATCGTTGAAGCAGCGCACCATGTTGACGATGCCGTCGGTCTCGCGGATGTTGGCGAGGAATTTGTTGCCCAATCCTTCGCCTTTGGATGCGCCCGCGACCAGTC
>NZ_JAIEME010000020.1 GCF_019752415.1 Nitrosomonas sp. | reverse complement strand
TTCACTCAATTTAGCTACACCTCTCAGGCTAGTCGACCTTGGGGTTTAAAGTCAAGTAATTTGTCATAAAATCCCCTGCCTCCCCAATCAACTTCACAACCCTAAAATACACTTTCCCCTTTATTCACAGGGATTAAGGTAAATTCCAAAATCACACTCTAACTAAATTTAGTGCCCTAACTAAACTCGGCAGCAGGTGTAAACTCTACTAGACCATTTACCAGTTATGCAATACATTGTTACAAAATATTGTTGCATATTATGCTTAATAAACCCTCGGCAGTAAATGGTTTAGTCAGATAATCATCTGATCCCGCCATTCTTCCGCGAGATTTGTCAAACAAACCATCCTTACTGGATAACATAATCACCGGAATAGATTGATAAATAAGATTTTTCTTTATTAGCATACAAGCCTGATATCCATCCAGGCGCGGCATCGCTATATCAATAAAAATAATATCAGGATGGTTATCAACAATTTTAGACATTGCCTCAAACCCGTCCTCTGCCAGAATCACTTCACATTCTGAAGGCCTCAGGAATAATTCAGCGCTCCTTCGGATCGTATTGCTGTCATCAATAATCATGACCTTGAAACCTTTCAATACACCGACATTATCCATGTGCACCCCTTGTGATTATTCAGGTTAAATATGAATTTCATTTTTTCCAGAATGCAGGTGTAAATATAACCAATACTGTAAAAAACTCTAGTCTACCCAGCAACATGGCAAAACTACATATCCATATTTGAGAATCTGTTAGCGATGCATATGTAGTTGCAGGTCCAATTTCACCAAGACCCGGCCCTAGATTATTAATACAAGCCACTGCTGCAGAAAAGGCTGTAGTAACATCTAATCCACTAAAGGCGAGCGCAAGAGTCATCAATACAATGCTCGCAGCATAAATAAATAAAAAACCAAGTACTGCGAGAATGATTCGATTTGCCACTACACTTCTACCAACCTTGGCTGGAATAATCGCACTGGGATGCATGATCGTGATCATTTCACGATAAACCTGCTGATACAAGATTCGAGCTCGTATCATTTTAATACCACCGCCAGTAGAACCTGAAGAGGTACAAAATCCGGATAAAAATAACATCCATAATGGAACAAACATAGGCCATAAGCTGTAATCTGTATTGCTATATCCGGTAGTGGTTGCAACGGAAACGACATTGAACGCAGCGTAGCGTAATGCCACCAAAGGATCCGTATAAATATCAGCGAACCACAAGTAGGATGCCAGCCCGATACAACTGAATAAGAGGATTATCACATACCAACCAAGTTCAGAATCATGGCGATAGGGAATCAAACTTTTTACCCGCCAAACCAGAAAATGCGTTGCAAAATTTATTCCTGCAATCAGCATAAATAGAATCGCGACCGATTCTATGAGCGGCGAATCCCAATAACCATAGCTCGCATCATGAGAAGAAAAACCACCTAAACCTAAGGTCGTAAATGCATGCATCACTGCATCAAACCAATCCATACCCGCCCATCGGTACGCCGCAACACAAACCAAAGTCAGGCTCGCATAAATCGTCCACAGCCCCTTGGCAGTCTCTGCGATACGCGGAGTGAGCTTATTTTCTTTCATAGGCCCGGGTATCTCAGCATTGAGCAATTGCCGGCCCCCTACCCCCAGCAATGGCAAAATTGCTACTGCCAGAACAATCAACCCCATCCCTCCGAGCCAAACCAATTCACCGCGCCATAAATTGATAGATGGAGGCAATTCATCCAATCCCGACAACACGGTGCCACCCGTTGCAGTTAATCCTGAAGCAGCTTCAAAATACGCCTTGCTGAGGTTAAGATCAGGAAGGTAAAATAACAGCGGTAACATAGCAAAGGCTGGCAGCACTGACCAAACCAGAACCACCAGCAAAAATCCATCCCTTGTCTGCAATTCACGTTTATAGCGGCGTGTCGCCAACCACATCAGCAAACCACAACACGTAGTAATCAGAATGGACTCTTCAAAAGCAAATCGCGCAGCATCGTTGAGCCACAGTGCCAGACCCAGCGGAATCAGCATCGTAAGCCCGAATATCAAAACCATCTTGCCAAGCACATTAACAACAACAAAAAGACGACTCATACCATTTCTTGTTTACAGAAAACCAACATCGACTTGAAACAATTTTTCCACTTCACGGATCATCTTTCTATTGATCACAAATAAGATCACATGGTCATCTTGTTGGATGATCGTGTCATGATGTGCAATAATGACGCATATATTGTTATCAGAGTGATATAAAGTTTTTTCATGTTCCGCGCTCAGATTTTCACCAAATGTCCCTTCAGATTTAGGTAATCCTCTTACGATAGCGCCAATTGTGGCACCTTTGGGCAGCTTTATTTCTTCCACCTTTCTTCCGACTACCTGAGATGATTTGGCATCGCCATGCACCACCAATTCCAATGCTTCTGCTGCGCCACGACGTAAGCTATGTACCGCAGCCACATCACCATGTCGCACATAAGCAAGCAATGAACCAATCGTAACCTGCGCTGGTGAAATAGCAATATCAATGCGACTGCCTTGTACCAAATCAACATAGGCACGACGATTAATCAGCGCGATGACCTTGTGCGCCCCCATGCGTTTTGCCAACAGCGCCGACATAATATTATTTTCTTCATCATTCGTCAGTGCACAAAACATATCCATGTCGGCGATATTCTCACTTTCCAGCAATGTTTCGTCTGTTGCATCACCATGTAATACCAATGCACTACTCAGTTCTGCTGCTAAACGTTCACACGCTTGATAATTGTGTTCTATAATTTTGACCTGATAATCTTTTTCCAGCGTCTCGGCGAGACGTTTGCCTATTTTTCCACCCCCGGCAATCATCACATGTTTAACTGGTTTATCCATTTTCCGTAACTCTCGCATTACGGTTCGGATATCTTCGGTAGCAGCAATAAAAAACACTTCATCTTCTGCTTCGATCACTGTGTCGCCTTCGGGAATAATCGGCCGGTCTTTGCGGAAAATAGCTGCCACACGTGAATCCACATTCGGAACATGCTTACGCAATTCCTGTAGCTGCTGCCCAACAAGCGATCCACCCTGTAATGCCCGTACAGCAACCAAACTCACTTTCCCAGATGCAAAATCAAGCACCTGCAAAGCTTCAGGAAACTCTATCAATTTCTCAATATATTCGGTTAGAATCTGTTCTGGAGAAATGGCAAAATCGACACAGAAATTCTCGGTAGAAAAAATATCCGGATGCGCCAAATATTCAGTCGATCGAATACGTGCAATCTTAGTGGGTGTGTTAAACAAGGAAGCAGCAAGCTTACAAGCTACCAAGTTCGTTTCGTCATGCTCGGTAACTGCCAGAATCATGTCTGCATCATGAGCACCGGCATTCTCTAATACGGATGGATGCGATGCATTGCCAACAACTGTCCTCAAATCCAAGCGTTCCTGCAATAATGCCAATCGTTTCGAATCAATATCGACCATTGTGATGTCATTCGCTTCACTGACCAAGCTTTCCGCAACCGATGAGCCCACCTGACCAGCCCCCAGAATAATGATTTTCAATTGAATTACCTATTCCTTCCGATTCTCGCGTACCCAATCACGCCACTGGGTAAATAGTCCAGGATCCAATGCTGCAATTACTGAACGCTGCCAGGGCGAACCCGCCCAATAATCATCATGATCAAAGCCGCACATTTTTCCACCTGCTTCTTCCAGAATGAGTGAGCCTGCTGCATAATCCCAGGGTTTTTGCCCGCCATGCAGATACAAATCAAAATAACCCGCAGCGGTATAACACCATTCAAGGGCACAAGCCCCATAATTTCGTTGTGACGCAAATGGCGGATAGGCAGCAACTTTTGCTGCAAATCTTCTATCCAGTCGCTTCAAATCCACATTTGCCATTGCACTCGCTAATGTAGGCACATATTTCTTGATAGGCAATGCTGTTCCATTCAAAAAAGCACCGCCCCCTTTTGTCGCATAAAACATTTCATCAGACACTGGATTATAAATCACCCCCAGAACACCCTTACCCTGTTCCATCAATGCCACAGAAATTGCGAAATAAGGTAATCCATTCAGAAAATTAGAGGTGCCATCAATCGGATCGACGCTCCACAGTCCGGCTCTACCCTGAATCCACTGTTCTTCCTGCTCCTGTTTTGACATTTCCTCGCCCATGGTAGCGGCCGGATAAATCTTTTGTAACTCATAGAGCAAAGCATTCTGTGCTGCAACATCCGCCTCGGTGAAAAAACTACCGTCGGACTTGATCTGCCTATCCACTTGTAAATAACGCGGCATAATAACTTGCTGCGCAACCTCCCTGACAACCTCGATAACTTTCTCTAACACATTTACTCCGTACGCCATTTGATCGAACATCCAATACTGGGGATTTGATTTTCCGGGCCATGACCTGTTGTGGCAACCTGCAGCATGGCTTCAAACAGATCGCGGCACACATCAGCGGGAGCCGCTTCTTTCCGGGATGCATCCAGACGTCCGCGATATTGCAGTTCCAGTTGACTATTGAATCCGAAAAAATCGGGTGTACACACAGCACCATATCGCTTAGCAATTTCCTGGGTTTCATCCCAAACGTAAGGAAATGGGTAATTTAATTTTTTGGCAATTAATGCCATATTTTCAAACGAATCTTCCGGATAATCGGCTGGATCATTCGACATGATCGCAATCGCATTCACACCATGCGGCTTCAATTCGTTCACATCCCGAATAATGCGATCCTGTACGGCTTTCACATACGGGCAATGATTACAGATAAACATCACCAGCAAGCCATTTTCCCCTTTCGCGGAAGCCAGGTTATACCGCTTACCATCAACACCCGGCAAATCAAAATCAATCGCCTTCCAGCCAAAATCACACACAGGTGTTTCCAGACTTGCCATATACTTTCTCCTATTATTGATAATATTCCAGAAAATCACTTTCCAGCTTGTCGCTTTTCAAATTCAGCGTGACGCTCAGACAATGCTGAATACTTATCGTGCTATATTATCATGAGTCCATTATTGAAATTGTTACTTACCCAGACCCAACCCAATCATGCATGCTCGTTTCTATCACCCGGCGGAAATTACCATTGGACAACTCATTGAGCTTTCCGTCGAGAACATACATCATGCTGCGCGCGTGTTGCGGTTAAAGAAAGGGGATGCAGTCACATTATTTAGTGGCCATAGCGGTGAATTTTCTGGATACATCGAAAATATCAGCAAATCAAGCACCACAGTTTTGATTGAAGCCTATCATGACATTGACTGTGAATCACCTCTTGATATAACACTTGCGCAAGCCATATGTGTTAATGAAAAAATGGATTGGATCATACAGAAAGCAGTGGAATTGGGTGTGACATGCATACAGCCGGTTTCGACTGTCCGCAGCATTGTGCATCTTTCCGACGAGCGTTCTTCCAAGCGTCTGCAACACTGGCAGAAAATCATTATTTCAGCGTGTGAGCAATGCGGCAGGAATCATTTACCGCAGATATCGCCTTTGATTTCGCTACCGGAATGGCTAAGTCAGAAGAAAACCACGCAATCATCGCACGATCTAAATTTTATGTTATCCACGACAGCCACAGAAAGTTTAAGAAACATAGCCCAACCACCTGCCAGCGCTCATCTAGCGCTGGTGATCGGACCTGAAGGCGGATTCACGCAGGAAGAAGAAATGGCTATTTTACATACCGGTTTCATTCCGGTACGGTTGGGAAAACGCATATTACGCACAGAAAGCGCCGCTTTAGCGACCATTTCCGCACTGCAAACCCTATGGGGTGACTACTGAGTGACAAAGCAGACAATGAATAAATTGAATCTTGACTGACAATGAATAACACCACGACTGATTTTGTTTCCTGGTTCCGCTCTGTTGCGCCTTACGTCAACGCATTCAGGGGTAAAACCTTCGTCATTGGTTTTAGTGGCGAAATGGTCACCGATGTAAAATTTGTCAGCTTTATTCACGACATCAATTTACTTGCCAGCCTCGGCGTCAGACTGGTGCTCATCCATGGCGCACGCCCGCAAATCCAGTTACGCCTGGATGAGTCGCAATTGGAAACGCAGTCGGTCATGGGCATGCGCGTTACCGATTCCGCCGCACTGCAATGTGTCAAAGAATCGGTGGGACGTGTACATCATGAAATCGCCGCATTGCTCTCGCTGGGCTTACCCAACTCGCCGATGGCCAATGCTTCCATCCACGTAAGTAGCGGGAATTTTGTCACGGCTTGTCCGTACGGTGTTATTCAGGGTATCGATTTGATGCATACCGGAAAAGTTCGCAAAATAAATGCGCAAGCTATTCATGCCCGCTTGGAACAAAACGATGTCGTGTTGATTTCACCGCTGGGCTATTCACCGACCGGTGAAATCTTTAATCTTACGATGGAGAATGTGGCTACCGAAGTCGCAATTGCGCTCAGTGCCGAGAAATTGATTTTTCTTCTAGATACCCTGGATAGCGCAGCAACTTCCGTCGGCAATCCTGAAGCCCTGCCACGTGAACTCACCGTCGCAGAAAGCAAATCTTTACTCGAAAACAAAGCAGCGGCAACCAGTGCTTTACTTTCCGATGAAATCCGCGCATCGCTACGTTGTGCGATCAAAGCCTGTGAAACGCATGTCACACGAACACATTTGATCAGCCGCCACTGCGATGGCGCCATTCTACAAGAGTTATTCACGCACGATGGCATCGGCTGGATGATCTCACAGGAAACACTGCAAGCACTCCGCAAAGCCAGAATAGAAGATGTCGGCGGCATTCTACAACTGATTGAACCGCTGGAAACTGAAGGTATTCTGGTGAGACGTAATCGTGAATTACTGGAAATTGAAATTGATCGCTTTACAGTTTTCGAACATGATGGTGTGATCCTCGGCTGCGCTGCGCTGTACCCGTTTCCTGAAGAACACGCCTGTGAACTCGCCTGCTTGGCAATTCACCCGGATTATCGTGACTTGGGGCACGGCAACCGTTTGCTAAAACATATCGAAAGCAAAACCATTTCCCAGGATATCCGTAAACTGTTCGTGCTCACAACGCATGCCACGCATTGGTTCATTGAACACGGCTTTACCGAAGCCACGCCTGCTGAATTGCCCAAGGCCAAACAGAATTTATACAATTATCAGCGTCGCTCGAAGGTATTGATCAAGCATCTATGATCACTTCGATCAGTAGTACTGTTGCACTGAATTCGGCGAAACTTTCACTCTTATAAAGAGTGATGAGGCAATTTCATCATGCGCCACGAAGGCAGAATGCTGTAATGCCTAAGGAATTAACATGAGATCCTCAGTTCTCCTTTAAAGTATGCGCGATTTATCGAAGTGATTTGAGCCACTTCAGTAACGTCGCATACAACACATCACGACTGATTGGTTTGGGAATATGGTCGTTCATTCCGGCTTCCAGGCAAAGTCGTCGATCAGTATCGAAGGCATTGGCGGTTATGGCCAGGATAGGTGTTTCGCGGTTGAGCGAATCATCCCGGATCGCCTTAGTAGCATCGATGCCGTTGAGCTTCGGCATCTGCATGTCCATCAAAATCAAAGCGTAATGATTCTGCCGTGCTAAGGCGAGCGTTTGTTCTCCGTCTTCCGCCACATCGATGACCAAGCCAGCTTCTTCCAGCAGAATCACAATGATCTCCCGATTGATTGGCTCATCTTCGGCAATGATGATGCGGACACCGGAAAATTCCCGGCACAAGCATTCCGCGGCGCTTCCATCAGCCGCGGCTTGCACTGTCCGGATCATAACATTCTCCTTGATTGCAGTCAGACGAACGACAAACCAGAAAGTGCTGCCTGCACAAGAAAGACTCTCGACACCAATCTCACCGCCCATCATAACGACCAAATGCTTACTAATAGCTAGCCCCAGTCCCGTACCGCCGTACTTCCGGGTCATCGAGTTATCGGCTTGTTCAAAGGCAGTAAAAAGACGTTCCTGAGCCTCCGGGCTGATACCAATACCTTGGTCTTGCACCTCGAAACGCAACAACAAGCTGCCCTGATCTTCTGACACTTGCTGCACACGGACGGAGACTTCGCCACGATCACTGAATTTAATGGCGTTGTCAACCAAGTTGATCAGAACCTGCTCCAAACGTATTCGATCTCCCAATAACGTGCAACAAGCCAGTTCAGTAGGAGGGTTAATGGTAAGAATTAGGCCGTTTTCCACAGCTTTGCGGCGGAAAAGCGCTTCGAGGCTTTCCAGCATTGTGCTCAGTTTAAACGGTAGTGCCTCCAGGGTTAGGCGCTCAGCCTCGATCTTAGAGAGATCAAGGATATCATTGAGCAAGACCAATAGGCGTTCGGCCGCGCTCTTAGCTTTGTCGATCTGATCCAAGCCTTTAGGATCGGTCATGCGCATGCGCGCCAGGTTGATCATGCCAAGAATACCGTTCATGGGCGTACGTAACTCGTGGCTCATATTGGCGAGGAAAGTAGTTTTGGCTTGATTAGCGGCTTCCGCGGCTCCCTTTGCAAGGTTTAAATCATAGGTGCGCGCATCGACCATTTGTTCGAGCTGTTGCTGGTATTCGCGCAACTCGGCTTCGACTTTCTTACGGGCGGTAATGTCCTAAACCAATACCAAGAAGTAGTCCGGCGAACCGTCCTGATTACGAACACAACGAACTAAAACCGATGCATAAATAATCAACCCATCCTTGCGGATGAATCTTTTATCCAACGAATAACCTTCGGCTTTTCCGGCCAGAGCATTCTCGAATTCGGCAATATTGGATACGAGATCATCGGGATAGGTAATCTCCGCCCAAGTAAGCTTAGTCAATTCATCCTTGGAATATCCTAATAGTTCACACAAACAGGGATTGACTTCCAACCACTTTTTTTCCAGTGAAGTGATGGCAATACCCACCAGTGGTAACTCGAAATAGCTGCGAAACCGCATCTCGTTAGTTCGCAAACTTTCCTCACTGGCATGCAACTTTTCCATGATGCTCCGGCGATTACGCTCGATAACCAGCAATTTTTTTCGAGCTTCTTCAATCCGGC
>NZ_JAIEME010000075.1 GCF_019752415.1 Nitrosomonas sp. | reverse complement strand
CACAATTTACGCAGCGATACTATGCAAATCTAGTCGCTGCTTAAACACATGGACTCCATTTTTGACAGCACACCTCATTATACCTACTGGGAACTTGCCATTCTCTATACGGCGATGGGATTGGGTCTGGCTTATAACGATGTATTGACCGATGCACTCATGGTGGAGAATGGCAAATCGCATGGACTTACCGGGGCTTTCCAATCGGTGCAATGGACCGCAGTCACCGCCGCATCAATTATCGTGGGACTGTTGGGCGGATATTTTGCCGAGTATAGGGACCTGCAAGCCGCTTTTGCCGTTGCAGCGATATTTCCTTTTATCGTACTGCTGATGACTTTATTTTTCGTGCGCGAAAAACAGGTCGATCCAAAAAATAACGGATTCAAGAAAATTTGGGCAGCACTGCGGGAAGGATTCGGGGAGCGTTCGGTGTGGCTGGTAGCCGGATTTATCTTTTTGTTCAATTTTAGCCCATCCTTCGGTCCGGCGTTTCTCTATTACCAAACTGACGCCCTCGGCTTTAGCCAGCAGTACATCGGCATCCTGAGCTCAGTTGGTGCGGCAACCAGTATCGCTGGCGCGTTCATCTATGCCCCCTTGTCACGAGCAATGCCGCTACGCCACCTAATTAATTTCGCCATTGGCTTATCGGTCATAACCTTGCTGACTTACCTGGCTTATCGCGGTGAAACTTCCGCACTGCTCATTCATATCATCTGGGGCATCACCGGAATGATCACTACTCTGGCATTTCTGGATCTTGCTGCGAGAGCATGCCCCAAGCGTGCAGAAGCGACTTTTTTTGCATTACTTATGTCCATTTTCAATCTCGGCACGCTGGCTTCACAGAACATCGGCGCACACTTGTATACCGAACTCGGCGAAGGGCCGTTTGCATACACTTGGCTGGTAATCATTTCCACGCTCGCAACGGCCGCAATCTGGCTGCTCGTTCCGCTCGTGCACATCGAACGCATCGAGTCGCACGCACGCCATCGTTAGAATTTTCCCCTGAATCGCTGACCTCACCATTTCGTGCTGACGATACGCAACTTCGTTGTAAGCAAAATTTATTTTGAACACTATGTTACCAAGCGCACAGAAGCGCAATCCCTTCCTTATTAGAATGAACTACATCACACGTAGAGTATTAATGTGACTCGTAGCATACGAACCGATCCCGATTCGTTTTTAAATGGTTTAACTTAATATGAGGAATTCATCATGAATAAAGATCAAGTGAAAGGCGGAGCAAAAGACATCGCTGGAAAAATTCAGGAAGAAGCCGGCAAACTGGTTGGTAGCAAAGAACAGCAAGCCAAAGGACTGGAAAAGCAGGTCGAAGGAAAAATACAGAAAGGTGTTGGCGATTTGAAAGAAACCGTCAAGAAAGCATAACAAAATCAGCCGCGCATACACCAAGGCCGTTTTTAGTGTGCGCGGCAAAATCGCGTAAAGTATCGATAGTACATTTCTGCTTCGTCTTCAGGGAAAGTTTACAAATGATTCCTCGGATATCGAGTGCAGTATCTCGGCGGATGCCTACTTCCAAGCTTTCATTACCACACACAGCACTGTAAGCACCATCCCCTAATCAATAATCGCTTTGCTCTAACATCATGCTGATCTGTCAGCCCGGAGCCATAAGCAATTTGTTCAATTCTGGAGAAGAATCATGAATATCAAAAATAAATTCATTGTCCTGACTATCACGCTTGCCGTCAGCTTGTCTAGCGCAGCTTATGGGCAGGAAAAGCACCAAGAGCAACAGACTAAGCCCGACACTTCAGTAGGGACAGAAATCAACGACAGCGTCATCACCACAAAAGTTAAATCTGCCCTGCTAAAAGACACAGGTTTGGAAAGTTTGAATATCAAAGTCGAAACCCGCAAAGGCGAAGTGCAGCTAAGCGGTTTTGTGCAGAGCCAAAGTCAAATTGATCGTGCCGTTATGATTGCCCAGAAGGTTGAAGGCGTCAAACAGGTTGATAACAAAATAGACATCGAGGCTAAAGACACCAGCGTAGGCGACAAGATTAATGACGGCGTCATTACGACTAAGGTAAAAGCCTCGCTTTTCAGCGACTCGATCATCGATAGCTCTGATATCAGCGTAGTGACACGAGATGGGGAAGTCCAACTTAGTGGATTTGTAGATAACCAAGCTCAAATGGACCGGGCGATCGAACTCGCAGGAAAAGTCGCTGGCGTAAAAAGAGTGCTCAACGAAATGAGCATCAAGAAGTAGAAATACTGCTTCCCTTGTATTCAGATCGTTTTGTCGTTCCTGAATCTAGATAAGAGGTAGATAACCACCTCACAGCAAGCTGATGGGGGGGTTATCTAGCAGGCTGTTGAAAAACGTTTTCGAGGTAGCCGATATAAGTAAGAAGCCATCAGGATAGTTAAAAAACGTGATGTCTCAAGAGCAGTTGCAGCTAATGGTTTTACTTATAAAAAAACAAAAGTTTCCCTAATATACATCATTGCATTGATTAAGTTAGGATACTCACATGTCACTCCGGTTGAGTTATTACAATCATGTACACCCGAATACACTCTTAAAGTGTGCCGTCTTGTAAAACAGTGATCAATTATTTTCAGAAACGAAATCGAGCTACCTTATTGGGATGAAAAATGTTTGTGAAGATTTTTGTGATCGTATCATTGATTATTTGGGGCTTGATCGGCTGCGCAACCAATGGCTCTTATAACCAGTCAGAAAAAAATAGCGAATGTGCTTTAGCCGGAAGAGCGTTCATGTATTCCTGCATCAGTCGAAGATAGCCCTAAGCGCTACTTTTATGAGCACAAATGTAGACAGGTCTCACGAATCCTAGCAAGTAGCCCGGATAAGCTCGCGTCATCCGGGAATTGACTTGATCCAAACTTTGAAAGCTTGGTGTGGGGAAAATGGTCAGATGTACACACGCAATTTCGACGCGATGGTTAGCTCAAAACACAGCGCGGCCACTTCAATTTTTTGTTTTTCGCTCTAGATTGATTCGATACCACCCTCGTTGTGCTTTCCAATGTGGTGGCACTAATCTCATTATAATTGACTAGCGCATCTATCACCGCAGTAAACACCCGTGTGCTAAAGTATAAAATCCGATGCTGTCAATCCAATGTTGTATCCAACCAGCAGTACTTCCATCTCCGGCATTACGGTTCCTGTCGTGTTAATCAGCACTTGCGTATCGGCACCAATAATTTGATATCCCACCTGCCAATCACCTGTGATCAGCCCGCTACCAACGAAAGTAAACGCTTGATCACCTGCGAGTATCGGATTGGTGTCAATCGATTTGAAACTGATACGATCCGCGATATCAAAGTCGGTGATAATGTCGCGGTTTGCCACACCGATACCGCTATCCGTAAGTAGCGAGTAGACAAAGGTATCGGCATCTGTACTACCACCAGACAAGGTGTCGCGACCGGATCCGCCTGTCAGCATATCAGCACCAAGACCTCCATTCAGATTATCCTCGCCAGCGCCGCCGAGGAGTTTATCGACACCACCACCACCGTTCAGCGTATTGGCAGCGGCATTACCCGTAAGCGTATTAGCCAGACCGTTGCCATCACCATTAATCGCCAATGTGCCGATGAGTGTCAGGTTCTCGACATTGGCAATCGGAACCAAATTAAAGGTAAAGCCTGTTTTGATGGTGTCGGTGCCTTCACCTGGAAGCTCAGTCACTTGATCGCTACCGTTATCCAGAACGTAGATGTCGCTACCCAGGCCTCCAATCAGATTATCGTCACCAAGCCTGCCATCCAGAGTGTCGTTACCATCGCCACCCAGCAAAGTATTCGCTGCATCATTGCCGGTAATCAGGTTATTCAGGTTATTACCCGTACCATTAAGCGCCAAAAATCCCGAGAGCTTCAAATTTTCGACTTCCGCTGGCAACGTGTAGGTAACGCTCGAAGTCGCAGTGTCGATGCCTTCCCCAGCGAATTCAATGATCTGATCAAACACGGCATTAACGGTATATTTGTCATTACCAATACCGCCGTGCATTGTGTCATTGCCGGGGCCGCCGTTCAGTGAGTCGTTACCCGAACCACCAAACATCAGATCGTTTCCGGCGTTTCCGAATATCGAATCATCTCCAAACAAACCAGTGAGAACATTGTTGCCACTGCTGCCATTGAGTATGTCACCAATATTGGTGCCGCGCAGTGTGGCGCCGCTAATACCGGCAGTCTGAGTCAAGATATTGTTGAGACTGTCATAAGACCAGTTGGTCAGGTCAGCACTGTTAAGTCCATAAATATTCTGGATAGCAGCAATATCAAGGGCTGCAAGATGAACGAGCGGCCCGCCGAGCTGGCTCATGATCGTCAGGGCTGGATCATCCACTGCCAACACCTGGTCGTGCACAATATTGGCGGCACTCGTCCAAGTCTCAGTCGGATGTTTCAATCCAAGCGCATGTCCGATCTCGTGCAAGATAAGACCATAGTCAAATTGTCCAGCGGTGACAAAATCACGGTTAAGTAATATATTGCCAGCACCGCTCCAGCCGTCGAGGTAATTAGGGAATGAGAAGAAATTCCAATTACCGAAGGGATAAAAGCCAACACCGCCGGCACCATCATATGGGGAACCCGTGAAGTCATAGGCAGAAAATGTGATTTCGCTTGCACCTGCTGGTACTTCGATAAAAGTGAGGCCACTGGCGTTGCCCCACTCAGCCAACGCTGCACGCGTTTGGGTCTTCTGTGCGGCAGTAAATGCCTGAAAGGTGGCAAAGGCAGATGTACCGATCACTGCTTCATCGGTGACAGGCGCACTGGTCGAAAAGGAATAAGTGATCAAGGTCGGACGACTAGTCACTTCAATACCACTCCAGTATGAACCGGTGAGCAGTGCGGTGTAGTCAGTTACAATCGGCATGATAGAGTTACCTTACCAAAAATTGGTGTTGTGTAATCCCTTTCTTCGTATAAAAACAAGAGATATACATTTTTAGAAAATATTTATAAAGTTGCATGGACTATCAAAACACCATAGATAATTATTGAATGTAAGAATCGCTAGGGTTGTTTACAGATCAAATAAAAATTTTCTTAATGTCTCATATGGATTTGTGATTCGGCACCAGACCCCAGCGATGCAACGGTGAGCTAAAACTCTAACTCTAAAGTTTGCATTGTAGATATGTTGCCTGCATTGTCCGCCTCGAATGCGCTTTTCAACAGCCTACTGATGGGGATATCGGCATACTTATTTTAAGAATTTTTCCTTTATTATCTGCGCAACTTTTAATCCTGCAAACAATGCAATTACAGAATAAAAAACAACTTCTATCATATTAGCCATTATCCAGATATCTCATGTCAATTTATATAGGCTTCATTTTATACTAAAGAACATTCATTGATAAAAATTCTGCTTCAAGGAAAGCAGGGGATTGATCGCGAATTGAGAAGTTGGCTGATGGATTAAGTATAATTTTGTTTTGTGACCTTGTGGTTATATGCCTTGCCGGTCCTGGATTCGTAATTTTGAACGTAGCGCACATCCCCCCTTGTGTGTGGAACGGCATAGCATATTTGGATTAAGTAATCTGAACGAATTTCAAGCAAAGTCATCAAAAAATTTGATGGGTTACAAAAACCGATATCAATTGTTGATTCTGAACAACTTGAGCACAGTGCTCATGAAATAGTTATTATTTAAGAATTAATCTTGCTGACAATTCCATGAAAATAATTTCCAGAAGAAAACTGATCCAATTCAGCCTGCTTGGCAGCATAGCCAGCGCTCTGGGCAGCCGCAGTAGTTTTGCCAAAGCATTAGCGCTGATACCTACGCCCGATGAAACCGAAGGGCCGTTCTATCCGGTAAAAGATCAAAATGATAAAGATGCCGATTTAACTCAAATTGAGGGACACAAGGGTGATGCGCAAGGTCAACACATTATTGTCAGCGGACAAGTTCAGGATATAGCCGGACACCCGGTTGCAAATGCGGTATTAGACATTTGGCAGGCCGATGCCAACGGCCGTTACCGTCATCCGCGTGACCCAAACCCCGCTAAGCCGGATACGAACTTTCAAGGTTGGGCGATTATCAACAGTGACGAGAATGGCTTCTTCCGCTTTAGAACCGTGATGCCCGGCGCTTATCCAGCCAGCGGAACTTGGATTAGACCGCCGCATATCCATTTAAAAATCTCAAAACCGGGTTATCGCGCATTGACGACACAAATGTATTTTCCCGGTGAGAAACTTAACCAAACCGATTTATTGCTGAACGCGAAATCCACAGCGGAGAAATCCGCGATGATTGCCAAGAATGTCGGCCAGCAAGGAAATTTGCCCATTTACGAGTACAATATCGTTCTCGAATTACTTCGCAAATAAATTATGACAACCAAACACAGTGCATTGCTTATTCTGGGTTCCGGCCCGGCTGGCTATACCGCTGCGGTCTATGCCGCACGCGCCAATCTGAATCCGGTCGTGATCACCGGGCTGGCTCAGGGCGGGCAATTGATGACAACGACCGATGTCGACAACTGGCCGGCGGATGCGATGGGCGTGCAAGGCCCAGAATTAATGGAGCGGTTTCAGAAACATGCCGAACGTTTTCATACCGAAATCATTTTCGATCATATTCATACTGCAAAACTGACTGAAAAACCGATTACGCTAATCGGTGATCAAGGCACCTATACCTGTGATGCACTGATCATCGCCACCGGTGCTTCCGCGCAATATCTCGGTTTACCTTCAGAAGAAGCATTTATGGGGCGAGGCGTTTCCGGTTGCGCGACCTGTGACGGTTTCTTTTATAAAGGACAGGATGTCGCCGTGATTGGTGGCGGCAATACCGCAGTGGAAGAAGCGCTCTATCTGGCCAATATCGCACGCAGTGTGACGGTAGTTCACCGGCGCGAACAATTCCGTTCGGAAAAAATTCTGATTGATAAATTGATGGAAAAAACCCGCAGCGGAAACATTAAACTGGCGCTGAATCACGTGCTCGATGAAGTGCTGGGCGATCAATCCGGCGTTACCGGCATGCGCATTAAAAGCACGAAGGATGATTCCACGCAAGCGATCGATTTGCAGGGTGTTTTCATCGCCATCGGGCATAAACCCAATACCGATATTTTTACCGGACAACTGCAAATGGAAAATGGCTATATTGTTACGCGCAGCGGTGGTCAAGGTAATGCGACGGCGACCAGCATCCCCGGCGTATTTGCCGCGGGCGATGTGCAGGATCACATCTATCGTCAGGCCGTAACCAGCGCTGCCAGTGGTTGTATGGCGGCATTGGATGCAGAGAAATATCTCGATAATCTGAAGTAAATCATAAATCGGAGACCAAGCCACAGCGAGTCAACGATGTAATTGAATGGCTAAAAAAGATTCTGCCAAGGATGAAGACGAAATGGCGTTATTTCACGCAGCAATGCGGGATGTTGCGCCATTACCTGCCACAGACAAGCTCGCCCCTAGCAGTTCAACAGTCCCTCCGATTCCCCGGAAAGAAAAGTACCCTGAACAGGCTGTCACTGAAGATACCCTTTCAGATCATATCGCCATGGAAATTGAAGCGGGAGATGAATGGTCGTATCTGCGGCCGGGCATGTCACATCAGACACTGCGGCGTTTACGGCGTGGTTACTGGGGAATCCAGGATAATCTGGATTTACACGGTTTCACGCGTGACGAAGCCAGGCAGGAGTTAAGCGCTTTTCTGGGTATGTGTGCGCATAGAAAATATCGCTGCGTCCGTGTCATTCATGGCAAAGGATTGAGTTCAAAAAACCGCGAGCCGGTTTTGAAAATCCGAATTGGGAATTGGTTGATGCAGCGTGCTGATGTTCTGGCTTTTTGCCAGGCCAAACCAGAAGACGGCGGTGGCGGCGCTATTCTGATTTTGCTCAAGGTCAGTACATAAACTTTGGCAATAGTCCGTGTTTATAACGAAGGGTTGGATTCTTGCGGAAAAGACTTTTCATATTGGCTCTGGCACTCAATGCAACGCTGGGCAGATGGATACGCCAGTAACCGCTCAAACCCGATTTCATCGCCGCAATCAATACAATCACCGAACTCCAGCTCGCTCAAGTACTTGAGCGACATTTCCAATTCGCGCATTTCGTTAATCTGCCGGTCAACCAGCGCAGTATCGACGTCATCGGGAATATTGTTTAAATACTCCATCAGATCAAAATCACGAATATCTTTGGTATGCGCCAACTCGTTGCGAATATCTTCCTGCAAGTCCAAATAGCGTTTGTGTAATGCAGATTTAAGTTGTGTCAATTGATCTTCAGTAAAATTTGCCATCCTGTACCCTCTTTAGTGAAATCTCATGCATATTGTATGAAATGGAAAATTAATCTTTGATAGAAGTCAACAGAGCATTAATCCATTGAAATCCTGCCATGCGTTATACCGCCTGCAATTGCTTTAAATCTTTGATCACTTCTGCAGAATTTCGTGCCGCGCTTGCAGACAGATAAACACGTGCAATCTTTCCCTGCGGATCGATCAGGAATGTATTGCGTCTGGCAAATTTGACAACGCCCAGGTGAATCAGGGAATTGTAGCGTGCTGTAGTTTCTGCTGCGATATCCGCCAGAAGCGGGAATTGCAGATGATATTTTTTAGCAAAATCAGCGTGACTGTTCGTGTCATCCACACTGACTCCGATCACTTCAGCACCTAAATTCGTCAGCTCCTGAAGGCCATCACGAAAGGTGCAAGCTTGTTTGGTGCATCCGGGCGTATCGTCTTTCGGATAAAAATACAACGCCAGCCATTTCCCGTGAAAATCAGACAGCGAATGCATTTTTCCATGTTGATCCGCCAATTTAAAAGCGGGTGCGGATTGTCCCACTTCAAGTGATTTCTTATTTGTGGAAAAAAACCAGAACATAAATGCCAACGCAAACACCGACAAGATAATAGTTAACCATTCCATGATACTTATTCGTCCTTATTCGTTATAGTAATGCCGCATCGGCCAGGCCCATAGCCGTAATAATACGATTGCCAGCAGCGCTAACAGGCTGGCAAACAAAAATGCCACTGCCGAGCCGAATACATGCCAAATCACCCCAAACAACAATCCCGCCGGGATAGCGGCAATGCCGCTGACCAGATGATACCAGCCCTTTACGCCGCCCGCTCATCACATCGGAAGCCGCCCCGCCCACAATTTCAGAAAACAAGCCAGCGCATCCGCAACTCCTTCAATCAATCCCAGCGCAATAGGTCCTGCAGACAACACAGTCGCCAGCAAAATCGGGATCAGCGGCACAACAATATCCGAAGCAAAAT
>NZ_JAIEME010000013.1 GCF_019752415.1 Nitrosomonas sp. | reverse complement strand
TGTCGGTCGGCGCGAAAATCAATTCGCCGTCCATTTTCGCGCGCAAGAATTATTTCTATCCCGATTTACCGAAGGGCTATCAAATCAGCCAATACGAATTGCCGGTGGTGCAAGGCGGCACCATCGCGATTCAAATCGACGGTACTGAAAAAACCATCCACCTGACGCGCGCGCACTTGGAAGAAGACGCCGGTAAATCGTTGCACGAGGATTTTCACGGCATGAGCGGCATCGATTTGAACCGCGCCGGTACGCCGCTGCTGGAAATCGTCTCCGAACCGGACATGCGCAGCAGCGCGGAAGCGGTGGCGTACGCCAAAACACTGCACGCACTGGTACGCTGGATCGGCATCTGCGATGGCAACATGCAGGAAGGCTCGTTCCGCTGCGATGCGAACGTTTCGGTGCGTCCGCGCGGTACGGAAAAACTCGGCACGCGCTGCGAAATCAAGAATCTGAACTCGTTCCGCTTCCTGGAAAAAGCCATCGATTACGAGGCCCGGCGGCAGATCGAAATCCTCGAAGACGGTGGCGCGATCCGCCAGGAAACCCGGCTGTACGACGCCAACAAAGACGAAACCCGCACCATGCGCACCAAGGAAGACGCCAACGATTATCGCTACTTCCCCGACCCGGATTTGTTGCCCGTGGAGATCTCCGCAAGCTGGATCGAGCAAGTCAAATCCGCATTGCCGGAATTGCCACAAGCGCGCCGCGACCGTTATGTCGCCGAATTCGGGCTGTCCGCTTACGATGCCGCGGTGCTGACCGCTTCGCGTGAAACCGCGGATTACTTCGAAGCCGCCGTCAAACAGTTGCCCGCACAAGCCAAACTGTGCGCCAACTGGATCATGGGTGACATCAACGGGCAATTGAACAAGGAAGGCATCGACATCAGCGCCTGCTCGGTCAATCCATCCCAGCTCGCGGCGCTGCTGACGCGCATCGGCGACGGCACGATCTCCGGCAAAGCCGCTAAAACAGTGTTCGAAAGCCTATGGAACGGCGAATTGGACAAGAATGTCGATGCCATCATTGCCGCCAAAGGCTTGAAGCAAATTTCCGACGACAGCGCCATCGAAAAAATCGTCGACCAAGTCCTCGCCGCCAACGCACAGCAAGTCGCCGACTATCGCGCCGGCAAGGAAAAAGCCTTCAACTCGTTGGTCGGCCAGATCATGAAAGCCACCCAAGGCAAGGCCAACCCCGCGCAAGTCAATGCCATCTTGAAGAAAAAACTGGACGAATAAAGTATGGCCTGACGGATTGGCATTGCTTCAGCGCGCATTAATCACGAAAATCAGGCCTGCTCATGGCGAAAGCTGCGAAAGAAATCAAACAAGAACCGCTGGAAAAACAACTGTGGAAAGCCGCTTGTAAGCTCCAAAAAAATATTGATGCGGCGGAATACAAGCATGTCGTACTCGGACTGATATTCCTCAAATATATTTTCGACGCGTTTGAGGAATTGCACGGTCGGCTTGAAACTGGTGAAGGCGAACTGACCGGAGCCGACCCGGAAGACAAGGACGAGTACCAGGCGGAAAATGTGTTTTTCGTTCCCGCCGAAGCGCGCTGGCCGTATCTGGTGGCGCGCGCCAAGCAACCGGATATCGGCCTGCATGTCGATACCGCGATGGATGCCATCGAACAGGAAAACCCCTCGCTCAAAGGTGTGCTGCCCAAAGTCTATGCGCGGCAAAACCTCGACCCCACGTCACTGGGTGAATTGATCGACCTGATCGGCAACATCGCCCTGGGTGATGCCAAAGCGCGCAGCCGCGACGTGCTCGGTCATGTGTTCGAATATTTTCTCGGCGAATTCGCACTGGCCGAAGGCAAGCAAGGCGGCCAGTTCTACACCCCGCGCAGCATCGTCGAATTGCTGGTAAACATGCTGGAACCGTACCAAGGCCGGGTATTCGATCCGTGCTGCGGGTCAGGCGGCATGTTCGTGCAATCGGAAAAGTTTGTCGAAGAACACCAGGGCCGCATCAGCGACATTTCCATTTACGGGCAGGAAAGCAACCAAACCACCTGGCGGCTGGCGAAAATGAACCTCGCCATCCGCGGCATCGACAGCTCGCAAGTCAAATGGAACAACGAAGGCTCGTTCCTGAATGACGCGCACCAAGACCTCAAAGCCGATTTCATCATCGCCAACCCGCCGTTCAACGTCAGCGACTGGAGCGGCGAGCAACTGCGTGGCGATGCGCGCTGGCAGTATGGCACTCCACCGCCCGGCAACGCCAATTTCGCCTGGTTGCAGCATTTCGTCTACCACCTGTCGCCCAGCGGCATCGCCGGTGTGGTACTGGCCAAAGGCGCGCTGACCTCGAAAACCTCCGGCGAAGGCGACATCCGCAAACGCCTGATCACCGACGGCAATCTGATCGACTGCATCGTCAACCTGCCCGCCAAATTGTTTTTGAATACACAAATTCCGGCGGCGCTGTGGTTTCTGAACCGCGCACGCAACAACGACCATCCGCGTAAAAATGAAATCTTGTTCATCGATGCGCGTAATCTTGGACATTTGATCAACCGTCGCACGCGGGAATTGTCGCACGACGATATTCAAAAAATTGCCCGTACCTACCATGCCTGGCGTTGTACGGATGCATTGCCACACAATCCGGCAAATGAACCCGTAGGGGCGCGTTGCACGCGCCCTGATGGTACGCGCCCCGATGATGCGGTGGATGGAATGGGGATGAATGAAATCGGGGCGGATGCAATTAGGGCGGATGCAATCCGCCCCTACGGGGATGTGCGGGGGTTTTGCGCGTCGGTGCCGATTTCCCGCGTCGCCGAATTCGATTACGTGCTGACACCAGGACGCTACGTCGGCTTGCCGGACGAAGAGGACGATTTTATTTTTTCCGAACGGTTTGCCGCGTTGAAAGCGGAATTTGAGGCACAGTTGCAGGAAGAAGAAGCGTTGAACCGAGCGATTGTGGAGAGTCTGGCGAGGATAAAAGTGTGAGTGAGTGGCAAGAAACAGAGATGGGAACTATCCCCTCAGCTTGGAAGCTATATACAGTTGAACAGCTAGTAGAAAATAAAATTATTGATAAACCGCTAGATGGTAATCATGGAGAGATACATCCCAAAGGTTCTGATTTCGTAGAAACGGGTGTTCCATTCGTAATGGCCACTGATATAAATAATGGCAAAGTTGATTTGGTGAACTGCAAATTCATCACAAAAGAACAAGCAGATTCTCTAAACAAAGGATTTTCTATCAGTGATGATGTATTGCTTACACACAAAGCTTCTTTAGGGAGAACAGCTATCGTTGGTAAGATTCAAACTCCATACATTATGCTAACGCCTCAAGTAACTTACTACCGGATAAAAAATAAGAATTTACTGAACAATAAATACCTAAAATATTTTTTTGACTCTCCTGCATTTCAAGATACTTTAGCTAATCATGGCGATAGTGGATCTACACGTGCTTATGTTGGGATAACAGCCCAAAGAGAACTTCCAATTATTTTGCCTAGCAATATAGAAGAACAAAAAACCATCGCCTCCGTCCTCGGCAGCCTGGACGACAAAATCGACCTGCTGCACCGCTAGAACAAAACCCTCGAAGCCCTAGCTGAAACGCTGTTCAGGCAGTGGTTTGTGGAAGAAGCAGAGAATGATTGGGAGGAAAAAGAGTTAAAGGATATTCTTGAATTTGTTGTAGATAATAGAGGCAAAACAGCGCCAACAAGTGAAATTGGAATACCACTAATTGCGACAAACTGCGTCAAAAATAACAATATCTTCCCAACATACGAAAAGATTAGATACATAAGTGAAGAAACATATAACAATTGGTTCCGCTCTCACCCTGAACCCGGAGATTTGATTTTTGTAAATAAAGGCACTCCTGGGTGTGTAAATTTGGCTCCAAATCCAGTTGATTTCTGCATTGCTCAAGACATGATTGCTTTACGAGTAAATAAAAACTATGTAAGCAATTATTACTTATTTTTATTTTTACGAAGCGGAGACGTACAGAATCAGATTATCAATTCAAGTGTCGGCACAACGATCCCGCATTTAAAAAAAACTGATTTATTAAGCTTCAAAATAATAATTCCAGATAATTACAAGCTTAATGAATTCAATAAAATAGTTGAGTCATTTTTTCTAAAAATGAATTCTAATTCAAAACAAATCCGCACCCTCGAAACCCTCCGCGATACCCTGCTCCCCAAATTGATGAGCGGCGAGGTGCGGGTTGATTATCCGTAGGGGCAAATAATCATTTGCCCCTACAACACCGCATAAAAGTATGAATACTCGAGACCAGATTTCTATTTATCAATCGCCAGATGGCGGCGTGCAGCTTGAGGTTACGCTGGATCAAGACACGGTTTGGTTGACTCAGCGTCAACTGGCGGATTTGTTTGACAAGGATGTGCGCACCATCAATGAGCATATCCGCAATGTTCTGGCTGAGCAGGAGCTTGCCGCTGAGGCAACTATCCGGAATTTCCGGATAGTTCGGCAGGAAGGCAAGCGCACGGTCAATCGCGAGATTGAGCATTACAATCTGGACATGATCATTTCCGTCGGTTATCGCGTCAATTCCAAGAAAGGCACGCAGTTCCGCATCTGGGCCAGTTCCGTGCTCAAGCAATACTTGGTGCAAGGTTATGCGCTGAATGAACAGAAACTTCAGGAACAACAACAAAAACTCGCGGATTTAAAGCAGGCGATTGCCTTGTCTTCACGTCTGTTCCAACAAGAAAACCTGACTGTTTCCGAATCGCAAGGCATTCTGTCGATCCTGGAAAAATACAGCCACGCATTGACGGTGCTGGACGATTACGATCATCAGCGTTTGCAGGTCACGGGAATCCAGCAAACCGGACAGCGCAGAATTGCCTACGATGAGGCGATCCAGCAAATCCAGTTGTGGCGCGAACAAGAAAAATTGGGCGGGCTATTCGGCAACGAAAAAGATGATTCCTTCAAAAGTTCGCTGGAAACCATTGACCAAACCTTCGATGGCAAGGAGCTTTATCCCAGTATTGAAGAGAAGGCCGCCAATCTGCTGTATTTCATCGTCAAGAATCATTCTTTTTCCGATGGCAACAAACGCATTGCCGCCGCACTGTTTGTTTGGTTTCTAGCGCGCCATGATTATCTGTTCAATCCTGAAGGAGAGAAACGTATCGCCGATAATGCCCTGGTGGCCTTTACATTATTGATTGCCGAGAGCAAACCGGAGGAAAAAGACACCATCGTGAAAGTCATCATCAATTTGATCAATGGCAATAATCCGTAGGGGCCAATCGTAAGGGCAAATAATCATTTGCCCTTACGACGCCCCCATCACCACAAAAACATGACCTTCAACCCGAACCTCCATCGCCGCCGTTCGATTCGTTTGCCAGGGTATGATTATTCGCAGGCCGGGGCTTATTTCATTACCATTTGCACACATGACCGGGTACCGTTGTTCGGAGAAATTGTTGACGGGGTTATGATGCTGAATGCAGCGGGAAACATCGTGAATGAAGAATGGCACAAAACAGGACAGATCCGCCACCAAATCGCATTGCAAGAATTTGTCATCATGCCCAATCACATCCACGGCATCATCCAACTCGTAGGGGCGCGTTGCACGCGCCCAGATTGCATCGGCCCCAATTGCACCTGCCAGGACTACATCCGCCCCAATGAAATGCATGTGGATTCGGATGAACAACCGGCGCGTATACAACCAGGGCGCGTGCAACGCGCCCCTACGGTGCTATCGCCGACATCAATCATTCAACCCGCTCCCGCTGCATCAACCATTCAACGCGCCCCGACGGTGGGGAATGTGGTGCGGGGGTTTAAATCGTCTGTGACGAAACGGGTGAATGCGTTGCCGGGCGCATCCGGTCAACGCATCTGGCAGCGCAATTATTACGAGCACATTATCCGCAACGAGGATGCTTACCTGAAAATCGCAGAATATATTCAAACCAATCCGCAGCGCTGGGAAGCGGATACTTATCATGTCTAAACTCACCGAATCTGCCATCGAAGCATTAGCGATACAACTATTCGAGCAGCTTGGTTACAGCCATATCCACGCACCGGATATCGCCCCCGACGGCAATCGTCCCGAACGCACTCGCTACGATCAAGTATTGTTGACCGGCCGGTTGCAAAAAGCACTGCAACCCATCAATCCCGGCATGGGAAGCACGGTCTTGCAGGCTGCCTTGAAAGAAGTTGAGCGCATTCATTCCCCCGAATTACTCTCTAACAATGAAACCTTTCATCGCCTGCTCACCGAAGGCGTCAAGGTCAGCACCCAGCAAGATGGCAACGAGCGCGGCGATATCGTCTGGCTGATTGATTTCGATAACCCCGGCCATAACGAATTTGTCGTGACCAGTCAGTTCACCGTGATCGAGAACAACCAGAACAAGCGCCCGGATCTGGTGCTGTTCGTCAATGGCATGCCGCTGGCGGTGATCGAACTTAAGAATGCCGCCGATGAAAATGCCACTCTGCAATCCGCGTACCAGCAAATCTGCACATACAAGCACGCTATTCCCGGTTTGTTTACCTACAACGCGTTGCTGATTATTTCCGATGGATTGGAAGCCAAGGCCGGTTCGCTGTCGGCGGATTTCAGCCGTTTTATGACGTGGAAAATTCCCGATAATGTTGGGGCGCATTGCATGCGCCCGGATGATTTTCATGATACCCACGAGTGCGCATACAATGCGCCCCCACGGATTGAATTGGAAATTTTGATCAATGGGATGCTGAACAAAAAAACGCTGCTCGATCTGGTGCGGCATTTCGTGGTGTTTGAAAAATCCAAGAAAGAAGATCCGCGCAGCGGTGTAATCAGTATCCATACGGTCAAAAAGATTGCCGCCTATCACCAATATTATGCGGTGAATGCCGTCGTGGCTTCTACCTTGCGTGCCGCCGATATGAGCGCAGCTTACAAAGTCATGCAAAGCCCGGTCAGCTATGGGTTGCCGGATGTGACGCAACAACCGAAAGGCGACAAAAAAGCCGGTGTCGTGTGGCACACGCAAGGCAGCGGAAAATCATTGTCGATGGTTTTTTACACCGGCAAGATCGTGCTGGCGCTGCATAATCCGACGATTGTGGTCATTACCGATCGCAATGATCTGGACGATCAACTGTTCGATACTTTTGCCGCCTGCAAACAACTGCTACGGCAGGAACCCAGGCAAGTCGAAAACCGCCAGCAATTGAAGGAATTGCTGCGCGTGGCTTCCGGCGGCGTGATCTTCACCACGATTCAGAAATTCCAGCCGGACGAAGGCAATATGTACGAAGAACTCTCCAACCGGCGCAACATCGTGGTGATCGCCGATGAAGCGCATCGCACGCAATACGGTTTCTCGGCCAAGACGGTGGATGACAAGAATGCCGGCGGTGAGGTAATTGGCAAGAAAACGGTATACGGTTTTGCCAAGTACCTGCGCGATGCGTTGCCCAATGCCACTTATCTGGGTTTTACCGGTACGCCGATTGAGAAAACCGATGTCAACACCCCCGCGGTGTTTGGTCATTATGTGGATATCTACGATATTGCGCAGGCGGTGGAAGACGGCGCTACCGTGCGTATTTATTATGAAAGCCGCTTGGCGAAAGTCGCGCTGAGCGAGGAAGGCAGGAAACTAATCAAGGAATTGGATGATGAATTGGATCAGGATGAACTGACCGATACCCAGAAAGCCAAAGCCAAATGGACGCAGATGGAAGCGCTGATCGGCAGCGAACGCCGCACTCAAAATATCGCGCAGGATATCGTCAGCCATTTTGAAGCACGGCAGGAAGTGTTTGCTGGTAAGGGCATGATTGTCTGCATGTCGCGCCGCATTGCGGCGGAGCTTTACGGCCAGATCATCCAGTTGCGGCCAGCCTGGCATGCCGATGATCTGAACAAAGGCGTGATCAAAGTAGTGATGACGGCGGCGTCTTCCGATGGTCCGGTCATGGCGAAACACCACACCACCAAGCAGCAACGCAAAACGCTCGCCGAGCGCATGAAGGATGACAACGACGAATTGAAACTGGTGATCGTGCGCGACATGTGGCTGACCGGATTCGATGCGCCGGGCATGCACACGCTGTATATCGACAAACCCATGAAAGGTCACAACCTGATGCAGGCCATCGCACGGGTGAACCGTGTGCATGGCGACAAGCCCGGCGGGCTGGTGGTGGATTACCTCGGTATCGCATCGGATTTGAGGGAAGCCCTGTCGTTCTATTCCGATTCCGGCGGCAAAGGCGATCCGGCGTTGATGCAGGAACAGGCAGCGCAGCTCATGCTGGAGAAACTCGAAGTGGTATCCGCGCTGTATCACGGTTTTGCATATGAAAATTATTTTGCAGCGGATACTTCCCAAAAGCTGGCGCTCATTCTGGCGGCTGAAGATCACATTCTTGGCTTGGACGATGGCAAGAAACGCTATATCAACGAAGTCACCGCATTGTCGCAGGCGTTTGCCATTGCTATCCCGCATGAGCAAGCGGTGAAAGCGCGTCTGGCGAAATTCGATGGCAGCGGTGGCGGCAAAACCGATGAAGCCATCGAAACCACGATCCGGCAGGTCATCGACCAGGCGCTGGTGTCGGAACAGGTCATCGATATCTTTGACGCCGCCGGCATCAAGAAACCGGACATTTCGATTCTATCCGATGATTTCCTGGCGGAACTCAGAGACTATCAGCACAAAAATGTCGCTTTGGAAGTACTGAAAAAGCTACTCAACGACGAACTGAAACTGCGTGCCCGGGTTAATCTGACACAAAGCCGGTCGCTGATGGAGATGCTGGAGAATGCCATCAAGAAATATCACAACAAGGTATTGACGGCGGCTGAAGTCATTGAAGAACTGATCAAGATCAGCAAGGAAATCGTGGCTTCCGATAAAGAAATCAAGAAACTTGATTTAACCGAATTTGAGTATGCTTTTTACACCGCCGTCGCCAGCAACGACAGCGCCCGTGAGCTGATGCAAAATGACCAGCTGCGTGAACTGGCCATCGTACTGACTCAACGGGTGCGCCAAAATGCCTCGATCGACTGGACCATCAAGGCAAGCGTAAAAGCCAAGCTGAAAGTGATCGTGAAACGCACGCTACGCCAATTCGGTTACCCGCCAGACATGCAATTACTGGCGACGGAAAGGGTGTTGAAACAAGCCGAGATGATTGCCAATGAGCTGGCAACAGCCTGAGCATGCAGGAAGACTTGCAGACCGGTATAATGGAAAGCGGTTATAGTGCTATACTCGAGAGCCTGTTGTAAGGGCGGAAGAAATAACCGCAGCGCCAGTGGCATCAAACGCTGAATTAAATAAACGGGGCTTTTTCTTTTATTCCGCTTATTACAATCTTCTAACGTTAAATATAA
>NZ_JAIEME010000102.1 GCF_019752415.1 Nitrosomonas sp. | reverse complement strand
GGGAAGGTCGTCCAACACCTAAATCGGCAATAATTGCACCTATTGTACTGGTGCTTGCAATTGGAGTTTTTTTCTATATGCGAAGCAAACGCAAGTCAGATAATCAAGCCACGGCTTAACAAAGAATGTTCTAAACTATGGACACAACGAAGAGTGGTTGTTGTGTCCATTTTGTAAATAAATTAAATCAGTAGACAAGCGCTGTATTAGGAGCTTAGCGACTCGAATGACGGTGATAATTCCAATAGAGAGCAATACCTATCGCACAACTGATAACCAGAGCAATGACAATATCACGTAAATATTCTTTAATCAGCATTTCATTTTCACCAATAAAGTAACCTAACAGTGTCAAGATAATTACCCAGATTCCAGCGCCAAGACCTGTATAGAAGCAAAAGATAGGTAGATTCATTCTTGCCAGACCAGCGGGTATGGAGATATATTGCCGAATCATAGGTATTAAGCGGCCAGTGAATGTGGAAATGTGACCATGGCGTGCAAAGAAATCCTCCATTTGCTGTAGGTTGTGTTCTTTGAACATAACATATTTACCGTAACGTATCAGCAGTGGACGGCCTAATTTAATCGCTAAATAGTAGTTGACTAGCGCACCCAGTAAACTTCCTAAGATACCGCATAGTATTACGGCTACCATATTCATTTCACCTTTTGAAGCCAAATAACCCGCGGGAATCATAATGACTTCACTGGGAAAAGGTATAAAGCTTGATTCAACCATCATAAGCAAGAAAATACCTGGGTATCCCAAACTACCGACCGTGTTGACAATCCAATTGATGATTTCAGTTAACAAGAGTCTGCTTTACCTTGATTTGATAAAATAAATAGATAATTAGTTGTAGAAACTTCTATACCACTGCGCCATCATTTTCTAGCGGCTTCTTCTCTAACTTAACGAGATCTTCCCGTTTTACGCCTAGAAGCATAATAATCGAACTACCCACCATTATTGAAGAATAGATTCCAAATAGAATGCCGATTGTTAATGCCAGTGAGAAGTAGTAAAGTACCTCACCTCCAAACAAAAGCATTGCAATAACTACCATCTGAGTGCTGCCGTGTGTGATGATTGTGCGTGACATAGTTTGTGTAATGGCATTATCGATCACTTGTGTGATAGATGCTCTACGGTGTTTTCTGAAATTTTCCCGAATGCGATCAAAAATGACAACGGACTCATTCACGGAATAACCTAATATGGCCAATACAGCAGCCAATACGGTCAGCGAGAATTCCCACTGAAAGAATGCAAAACAACCGACGATGATAACGACATCATGTAAGTTAGCGATAATGCCTGCTATACCAAACTTCCATTCAAATCGTAAAGCCAAATAGGCAACTATGCCTAATGAAACAAATAGTAAGGCCAATGCACCATTTTCCAATAATTCTGCACCAACTTGCGGGCCAACAAATTCGACACGTCTCATTTCTACAGAGGAATCAGCTTGCTTGAGAGCATTTAATACGATTTCAGACAATTGTGCGCTAGAAACTGCAGGTTTAATGGGTAAACGTATGAGAACTTCACGGGAAGACCCGAAGTTTTGTACGCTGGCATCAGACATTTCAAGATCAACAAGAATACTTCTGATTTTTCCAAGATCAGCTGTCTGGGTATAGCTAACTTCCAGAACCGTACCGCCCGTAAAATCAACGCCAAGATTTAATCCTTTTGTGGCAATGAAGAAAACAGAAAGAATAAATGTTATCAATGAAATAATAGCCCCTTGCCGTCTCCAGCTCATGAAGGGGATGTCACGATTAAATCTAAAAAATTCCATATTTAATTCCTCATAAGCCAGCTATTGTTGTTTAGGTTGCTTGACATCAGATTTTTTACGCTTACTTTTGATTTTGGTAATAGCTTTCTCATCTGGTCTAATTTTTGCATCGTCAATAATGTTGTTAGTATCGGCTATCGTTTCTACTGGACTGCTCGCTTTAGCTTGAATTTTTACTTTCTTCTGCTCGTTGATTCTTACCTTGCCGCTGACTGTTATATCCTCATTAGTTTCATCTTCTTCATGAGAAATGGCTTTGTCGCTGTCCAGACTGTTCTTGGGTATCCAGATTTTGCCGATGGGAACGTGATCCAGTCGGCGCCGGCTTCCGTACATCAGATTTACCATACCTCTTGAAACAAAGGTTGCTGTAAATACCGAAGTTAAAATACCTAAGCAAAGTACTACAGCAAACCCTTTGACCGGTCCTGAGCCAAAAGCAAACAAAGCAATACCAGCGATTAAGGTCGTGATATTAGAATCCAAGATCGTGCCAAACGCACGTTCATATCCAGCATGAATTGAGAGTTGCGGAGAAGCGCCAGCGCGTAGCTCATCCCGAATACGTTCATTGATCAGTACATTTGCATCGATAGCCATACCCACAGTCAGGGCCAAAGCAGCCATCCCGGGTAATGTCAGCGTGGCTTGCATGATCGATAATAATCCCACCAGCAACAATATATTGAGAGCAAGTGCGATGACTGAGATAACACCAAACGCCGTGTAATAAATTATAACGAAGAAGGCAACAGCAAAGAATCCATAAAGTGTCGAATTATATCCACGCGCAATATTATCAGCCCCCAAGCTTGGACCAACTGTACGTTCTTCAATAATATCCATCGGCGCTGCCAACGCACCTGCTCGCAGTAACAATGCAACATCGCGGGCTTCTCTACTGGTCATGCGTCCGCTGATCTGGACACGCCCGCCGCCAATTTCTTCACGAATAACCGGTGCCGTGACAACTTCTGTTTGGTTTTTCTCAATTAAAAGAATTGCCATTCTTTTGCCAACGTTTTCACGCGTTAATTGCTTGAAAATACGCGAGCCACTGTTATCCAGATTGATATGCACTGCCGGTTGATTGTCTTTATCAAAGCCGGGCTGTGCATCGGTGATACGCTCACCTGTGAGTAACACCTGTTTCTTGACGAGTATTGGGCCGCCGCCACGCTCTTCATAAAGCTCGGTACCAAATGGGATTTTTCCGCGTATGGCAGCGTCAAGATCATGCTCGTCATCGACCATACGAATTTCCAGCGTAGCTGTCCGTCCCAAAATATCTTTTGCCTTAGCCGTATCTTGGACTCCTGGCAATTGAACAATGACACGATCCGCCCCCGCTTTTTGAATGATAGGTTCAGCAACACCCAGCTCATTTACTCGATTACGCAATGTAGTAATATTCTGCATTACGGCTGCATCTTGCATGCGCACTTGGGCTTCTGGTTTGATCGCAGCAATGAGGTGATATCGGTTATCGGCTTCCTTTTCAATTAAACCGAGATCAGGGTAATTCGATTTTAATTCAGTTTCTGCTTTTGCGCGTGCTTCGGTATCACGAAACTTCAAGATGAGTTTTTTCTCTTGCTTCTCAAGTCCGGTATATGGAATTTTATTTTCACGTAATGTGCTGCGAATATCGGCACTGTAACGATCCAGTGATTTATCGAGCGCACCCTCCATATCAACTGCAAGCATAAAATGCACACCGCCACGCAAGTCAAGTCCCAGATACATTGGCAGCGCGCCAAGATTGGTTAACCACTCGGGGGAATTGGGTAGCAGATTCAGTGCAACTATGTATTCTTTGCCGAGTGTTGATTCCAAAAGATCTTTCGCTTTGATCTGTATGTCAGTATCAGCAAAACGTGCCTTGATACTGTCTGCTTCAAGCAAAATTCCAACGGTTTCAATACTGGCTTTTTTTAATGCGTCTTCGACTCGTTGCAACAATGTGGTGTCAACGTTTGCTGAAACCCGTAGCGATGAAATCTGTACTGCTGGAGATTCACCGTAAAAATTAGGTAATGTGTAAAGCAATCCGAGTAGAAGCGAAACCGCAATAATCAGATACTTCCAAAGTGCGTAGCGGTTCATGGGTGTCTGTTAAGTATCAAATGATAAAAGGTAAAAAGATATGCAAGGGCAGGTATTAAATAATAATTCCCTACGTTACTGTGCGTGATTATTTCTTTTCTATATTATTTTCAGCTTCAGTTTCTTTGTTATCTGAAGCTTCTCCGGTATCTTCAGTTTTTTTGGATTCCGGTGCAGCAGTTGTTTTTACTGTTTTGGTTTTTTGTGTTTTGCTTTTGGGTTCAATACTTTTCAGTGTTCCTTTGGGTAGTAAGGTTTGCACCGAAGATTTAAGCGCAGTAATCTCTACGGTAGGCGCAATTTCGATAACCACATAATTTTCACTGACATTAATGACCAGGCCTAATATACCGCCGTTAGTGATGACTTCATCACCTCTTTGCAATGCTTCCACCATCTGTTTTTGTTCTTTTGCACGTTTGGCCTGGGGGCGGATTAGCAATAAATAAAAAATAACAAGTATACCGAGCATCGGTAATAGACTCAGCCAGTCTGCGCCAGCTTGCGTTGACGAAGCAGCTTGGGCAAATGCGTCATTTATCAGCATAAAATTCTCCCTTTTATTAAAAGGGTACATATTAGCATGATGACCGCTTATGCCAGAAATTCTTGTGCATATTCTTTAAATTGATTGTTTTCAATTGCCGTTCGAATTTCCGCCATTAGTTGCTGATAATAGAATAAATTGTGGACGGTATTTAAGTGTGCGCCCAACATTTCATTGATGCGCTGTAAATGATGCAGATAGGCTCGGCTGAAATTCTGGCAAGTATAGCAACCGCAGTGCTCGTCGGGAGGCGAGGTATCCATACGGTAGCGGCTGTTACGCAATTTGATAATGCCGTGTCGCGTGTATAACCAACCATTCCGGGCATTTCGCGTAGGCAGTACGCAATCGAACATATCAATGCCTTGTGCCACTGCGTTGACAATATCTGCTGGTGTTCCTACGCCCATCAAATAGCGCGGTTTGTCTGCAGGCAGTAGCGGTGCGGTATGTTTCAGAATGCGCTGCATGTCTGTCTTGGGCTCTCCGACGGAAAGCCCGCCGATGGCGTATCCATCAAAGCCGATGTTTTGCAAGCCGGAAAAAGAATAGTCGCGCAAATGCTCATACATGCCGCCTTGCACGATACCGAACAACGCATTGGGATTATCGGCATGCGCTTGTTTGGAGCGTTCTGCCCAACGAAGACTGAGCTCCATGGATAACTGAGTGATTACTTTATCCGCCGGATAAGGTGTGCATTCATCAAAGATCATCACAATATCGGAATTGAGTGTACGCTGAATCCGCATCGATTCTTCCGGCGATAGAAAGCAATTATCGCCATTGACCGGCGATTTGAATTGAACGCCCTGTTCAGTGATTTTGCGCAGCTTCCCCAAGCTATATACCTGGAATCCGCCTGAATCGGTTAACATCGGGCCATTCCAATCCATGAAATCGTGTAATCCGCCAAATGCTTGAATGACTTCTAGTCCGGGACGTAACCACAGATGAAATGTGTTGCCCAAAATAATCTGTGCATTTGTTGATTGTAGTGCGGCAGGTGACATGTTTTTGACTGCGCCATAGGTTCCCACCGGCATGAAAACCGGTGTTTCGACCGTGCCATGCGCTAAAGTTAACGTGCCGCGGCGGGCGGCATGATCGGTGGAATGTAATTGAAATTTCATAAATTCTTCTCGATAAGCATGGCATCACCATAACTAAAAAAACGATAACGTGCTGTCACAGCATGGTGATACGCGCACTGAATATTATTCATGCCGGCGAAAGCTGATACCAGCATTAATAGTGTCGAACAAGGTAAGTGAAAGTTGGTTAATAATCGCTCGACCACCTGAAAACGATAACCTGGCGTAATAAAAATCTGCGTATCGCCATAACCTGCTACCAATTGACCCCGATGAAGCGATGCACAAGATTCCAAGGCGCGTAACGATGTAGTGCCCACCGAGAGAATGCGGCCTCCTGTCGATTTAGCTTGCTCGATAGCGTCCACGGTGGCTTGGGGGATATGGAATGTTTCGCTATGCATGGTGTGATCGGCGATATTTTCAACGCGCACTGGCTGAAATGTCCCTGCGCCGATATGTAAAGTGACGTAGACAATGATAACGCCCATTGCACGCAATCGATCCATCATGCCGGTATCGAAATGCAGACCTGCAGTCGGTGCGGCAACGGCTCCGGAGTTTCTGGCATAAACAGTTTGATACCGCGACTCATCTGCGGCAGTAGCTGGTCGCGCAATGTAAGGCGGTAGCGGCAGTTGACCGTAACATTCTAATAATTCTCCAACTGGCTTCTCATGTTCAAAACGTAATGTATAAAATTCGCTTTCACGCGTGATTACGGTTACTGGAATAGCGTAAGCTAATAGCAGCTTAGAATTAGATTTAGGTGCGTGGCTGGCACGGATAGCAGCCAGAACATGACGATCATCCAACACACGTTCCACCATTACTTCGACATTGCCACCACTGTCTTTTTTTCCAAATAAACGCGCTTTGATCACTTGAGTATCATTAAATACCATGACATCCCCGGCACGAAGGTAATTGGGCAAGTTGGAGAATAACGTATCCTGTCGATGATTATGGATGCTATCCAAATAGAGCAAGCGGCTGCTGGCGCGCTGCTCAGCGGGGAACTGCGCGATTAGCTCAGCGGGCAGGTAATAATCAAAATCCTGAGTTTTCATGCTGCCTATTATACTGGTGCAACATGATTTCCGCCCATGCAGCTTGCTGTACAGCAGGTTTTCAGTGATAATTGCGCCTTCAGTTGATTCAAATACAAACAGACAGTCTAGCCGGGATGGCGGAATTGGTAGACGCACGGGACTCAAAATCCCGCGAAGGCGACTTCATGGGGGTTCGATTCCCCCTCCCGGCACCATTAGAGAATTTCAGTAAGTCTCGTACCGTATCAAATCCATTGTAATTATTAAGATTTTAGAGAATTGATTGTATCAAGAGATAACATAGCATCTTTTGACATACCGTCAATTTAACGGTATTTTTGACGGTATTTTCTGATACCGCCATACGAGATACCGTCAAATGCTCACCGATACCGCGATAAGAAACGCTAAACCACGAGATAAATTTTACAAAGTAAGCGACAGCGGCGGGCTGTATTTGCTGGTGAAATCCACTGGTAAATATTGGCGCATGGACTATCGATTTGTGGGCAAGCGTAAAACTTTGGCCATTGGTGTCTATCCCGCTGTTTCTCTGGTTAATGCCAGAAAGAAACGCGATGAAGCGCGTGAATTGCTCGCAAAAGATATTGATCCATCGTTGACCAAAGCCATCAATAAGCAAATTGTGCGCACTGCGGCAGAAAATACTTTCAAAGCGGTAGCGCTAGAATGGCACGCAAAAACCAGCAAGACTTGGGCAGAAACAACAGCGGAAAATATCAAGCGCTATCTGGAAAAAGATATTTTCCCTTGGTTGGGAAGCCGTGTCATCAAAGATATTGCCGCCCCGGAATTGCTGGCCGTATTGCGCAAAATAGAAAGCCGTGGCGCACATGAAAAAGCGCAGCGTTGCCGTGAATATGCCGGGCGGGTATTTCGCTATGCCATTGCCACCGGGCGCGCTGAACGTGACCCAAGCGGCGATTTGAGAGGCGCATTAACGCCGGTCAAGGTAAAACACCATGCCAGCATTACCGACCCCAAAGCCATTGGCGCATTGCTGCGTTCAATCCGGGGATTTAGCGGTTCATACATTACCAAGTGTGCATTGCAGCTTGCGCCGTTGGTATTTGTGCGCCCCGGTGAATTGCGGCATGCCGAATGGGCAGAAATTTACTTTGATAAACTAGAATGGCGCATACCCGGCCACAAGATGAAAATGGAAGAGCAGCATATTATCCCGCTCTCAGCCCAAGCCGTTGAAATACTCCAATCCATCCATCCGTTAACCGGCGATGGTCAGTATATTTTTCCCAGCATACGCACCGGTGCCCGGCCAATGTCGGAAAATACCATCAATGCAGCCTTGCGGCGCATGGGTTATGAAAAAGATGAAATGACCGGGCACGGCTTCCGCAGCATGGCCAGTACACTGTTACATGAACACGGCTGGCCGCATGAAGCGATTGAGCGGCAGCTTGCCCATGCAGAACGTAACAAAGTTGTGGCAGCGTATAACTTCGCTGAACACTTACCCAAACGCAAAGAAATGATGCGCTGGTGGGCGGATTATCTGGATGAATTGGCAGCCGGTGCCAAAGTGGCTAATTTTCACAAAGATTGAAATAAAACATCCGAATAAATGGTTACTATGAAGACTTGGAGAACAATTCCATCTTGGTTTAAGTTAGATAATTATTCTGATTTAGCCGAATTTACTGCTGGAGGATGGCATGATGAAATTCAAATTAGACAATATTATTGGAATGCTCTAATGCAGCCACATAGATTTTCCCCCCCTACGGATGAAGCATTGAATTTTTTTGAACGTATAAAAAGAGATCCCTTGGTTAGCCAAGAAAATAATGAGGATTTTTCTTTTCGATCTTTCTTTGATTTCTTTGCCGATGAGAAGTACAAACAAAAATTTCACAGTGTTCAAGAACTAACTGAATCTTTCGCATATTCTTTTCTTCTAGACTCAGATAGAAAAGAAGAAATAGAAAATGATTTTGAAACTCTGCGGGGTATAGTCGATAATTCAGAACGTTGGTGGAATAAAAAATTATGGCAACAACAAAAGGATATTAATAATAAGTACGGTTATCCAATATCAGATATAGCAGATTATGGAGCCGTTAAATTTCTTAAAATCGATCTAGAAGCTAGTGATGAGATGATTCTAAAAGAATTTAAAGATTGGTTAGTCCAAACCAGAAGCACCTCGAATGAATTTATTAAACGTCAATTTTCTTCTGCAGATTTTGAAGACTGGTATTCGTCGCGACTTCTTCCCTATTGGGATTTAACTACTATTGCAACTATGGAAGATGCAACAATTCCGTTTCATGTATTGGGTAAGATATTGTTTCCTGATGAATACGAAGTTGATCTTGCGGAACGCATTAGAAAAGTTACGAAAAAGAAATGCCAATACCTTTTTTCGGATATGGTAGTTTCTGCACTAAGTGCACAATCATCACAAAATAATCTATCAAAAAGTAAATAGAACCGGAATAAATTTTTAATCAAAACATTCCGGAAACAAATTCTGTGTTTTCCCTCCCTCGAATCAAAGAGACTAGGTGAATATCATTAAGCTCCTCAATCACAAAGGAGCTAGACATGGCAGAAGAATCCACCACGAATCCAATCCCTGAAGCTTTAAAAAACTTCGATCAACTCCCTAACACAGCCAATGTAAGACAACCTGTCGTTCAAGCGTTGTATGCTTGTTCACCGGCCAGCATATGGCGCGGTGTCAATGCCGGGCGCATACCCAAACCATGTTGATACCGGTTCAAAATTGACCACCTGTGCCGGTTGAAAATTGACCAGGGGAAATCAGTGCGTAGGGTACTACGCATCTGTGGATAAGTCGACCAGACTGAGTTTGGTTTTTGCCTCCTGTTGATGTTTTATTTTAGTTGTAATTTATTGCAAATTGGCCAGATTCTCATCTGGTAAGTATTTTTCTTTTTCTCGCTGCTGTATTCTGATCTTCGCAGTGACAGAGCTTTGTTTGTATCGGAAAGACTCATTGCCGGTTTCAATGATGTGGCAATGATGCGTGAGTCGATCCAGAAGCGCGGTGGTCATTTTGGCATCGATAAAAACGTTACTCCATTCTGCGAATGCGAGGTT
>NZ_JAIEME010000068.1 GCF_019752415.1 Nitrosomonas sp. | reverse complement strand
ATGAGTTTGGGGGCGATTGATTTTGGCATTATCGTGGATGGCGCTATTGTCATTGTCGAGAACAGTATCCGCCGACTAGCGCATGAGCAGATGCGGCTAGGGCGGGAATTGACGCTCACCGAGCGTCTCGAACTGGTGTTTGATGCCTCCAAGGAAGCGCGGCGGGTGCTGATCTATGGTGAGCTGATCATTATTATTGTTTATTTGCCCATTTTCGCATTGACCGGTGTCGAAGGAAAAATGTTCCATCCGATGGCGCTCACGGTGGTGACTGCATTGATTGGCGCGATGATTCTCTCCCTGACCTTTGTTCCGGCAGCGATTGCATTCTTCTTGTCTGGTAAAGTAAAAGAAACAGAGAGTCCGGTAATGGTATGGGCCAGAAAAGCCTATGTGCCGGTATTGACGGCAACCATGAACAATCGCGAACTCACGGTCACCATCGCAATCGTGATTGTCATCCTGTCGAGTTTGCTGACGACACGTGTCGGCAGCGAGTTTGTCCCCAGCTTGAACGAAGGCGATATCGCGTTGCATGCCATCCGTATTCCGGGGACCAGTTTGACGACAGCGATTGAAATGCAGAACGAGCTGGAGGAAACAATCAAAAAATTTCCTGAAGTTGAGCGGGTATTTTCCAAGATTGGCACTGCCGAAATTGCCACCGACCCGATGCCGCCGAGTGTCGCGGATATTTTCATTATTCTGAAACCGCAATCCGAATGGAGCGGCGCGCATCACACCAAAGCAGAACTCATCGCCGCGATGGAGCAAGCGGTTCGGAAGGTTCCGGGGAATAACTATGAATTCACCCAGCCGATACAAATGCGCTTTAATGAACTGCTTTCCGGTGTGCGTGCCGATGTCGCCGTCAAAGTGTTTGGCGATGACATGGATACCTTGCTGGCTTTAGGCGAAGCCATAGAAAAGCAGCTTAAAACCGTTCCCGGCGCTGCGGATGTGCGAACGGAACAAATTACCGGTTTACCGGTGCTGTCCATCCAAATGGACCGCACAAAAATGGCGCGGTATGGCCTGAATGGCCGCGATGTGCAAGATGTCGTCGCCATGTCGGTGGGCGGCAGAAGCACCGGGATGATTTTTGAAGGCGACCGGCGCTTCGATCTGCAGATCCGTTTGCCGGAGCATTTGCGCGCCGATATTGAAGCGCTGAAACGCCTGCCCATCAGCGTTCCGATGCAAAGCGTGGCCGTGGCTGCCAATGCGCCACAAGCCGCCCAAGCCGCCCAACCGGCTGTGCCCGTTTTTGTCACTTTGGGAGAAGTCGCCAATTTCGAGATCACTCAGGGCCCCAATCAAGTCAGCCGGGAAAATGGGAAACGCCGGATCGTGATTACCGCCAATGTGCGCGGCCGTGATCTGGGTTCGTTCGTCCACGACGCCGAACAACTGATCGCAAAAAAAGTACCGATTCCACTGGGATACTGGACAACCTGGGGTGGCCAATTTGAACAAATGATTTCCGCAGCGCACCGCCTTCAGATCGTGATTCCCTTGGCACTCGGATTGATTTTTATTCTGCTGTACACGATGTTCGGCAACGTGCGCGATGGGCTGCTCATGTTCACCGGTGTTCCCTTTGCCTTAACCGGCGGCATATTTGCGTTATGGCTGCGTGATATTCCATTGTCCATTTCAGCCGGGGTTGGATTTATTGCGCTATCCGGCGTAGCGGTTCTGAACGGCTTGGTGATGCTGGCGTTTATCCGCGGATTAAGAGAAAAAGAAGGATTATCTTTGGATGATGCGATTCAAACCGGTGCGCTGACCCGGCTGCGCCCCGTACTGATGACGGCCTTAGTGGCGTCGATCGGTTTCCTGCCGATGGCGCTGGCTACCGGTACCGGCGCGGAAGTGCAACGGCCTCTGGCAACGGTGGTGATCGGCGGGATTTTGTCGTCGACGGCGTTAACATTGTTGGTGTTGCCGGTATTGTATCGGATTGTGCATGGGCGGGATGTCAATGGTAGTAAAAATCACATCTAATTCTTATTCGGTGAACTAATATTTTTAGAGTATGGGTATTGATGTCAAATGTAAGGTCTGGTACGAATCTACCCTGTACCAATCCAACGCTACATTTAGTAAAGCTACCATGAAAAAAGTATTCCTCTCTTTCTTTTGTTAGGCAGGTTGAATACTAATGTCCGAAATGGATTACGCCAATGTTCAGGAATATGTGATGCATTATTCTCCATTATTAAATGAAACATAAGGCCAGCCATTATAAATGATGCTCCAATAACTTGTTTTCTATTTGAATCATTAAAAAGTGGGGAAAAGCTAAATTTATCTTCAAATCCAAATTCTTGCCCTATTCCGCCTTCAATATAGAGTCCCATTGTTCCAGAAAAATTTTCATTTCCAACGAGTATATCAAGCCATTGGTTCTTAATTTCATACGTATTTATTATATTGACATTTTCTTTGATAAGTTTCGCTGCTATAGTCCCACATAATGTTTTAAGCATCCAGCGTTCAAAATCTGCACCAGATGTTATATAAAATTCCCTTGTGTTTTTCCAATTTCCGATAAGCTTAAGTTCTCTAAATACATCTCCAGCTGAATTATCCAGATGGCTCAGTGCATTATTATGTCTTTCACATAATATATTTGCCGTCATGCTGTTAATCGATGGCTTGTTTCCATTTTTTGTAATCCACGGAAATCCGTCAAGTGTGGCAGTATTCCAATCAAACTGCTCTAAAATAGAACGAGAAAAATAGTGTTCTTTAGAAATTTTTGTTGAACAATTTTTATGGGGCATAAAAATACATTTTTGATGCGAAAAGCCAGTTGGTTCTCCCTGCAAAATAATATCGGAAGGATCTTTCTTCCAATAGTTATCTTTTGTATAACAACATTCTTTTGCGAATCTCCCGCTATCACAAGGACATAATCCAGAAGCAAATTTTCTAGTCCATAAACTTGCTTTTTGAAGTTGTTTAGTTGATTGGGTCACAGTTAGATATTTCTTCAGGGAAGTAGATGTCAGCTCGGGAGGATGTGCCGGTCGCAAAGAGGCGCATCGATCGTATCATTCAAGCTCCTCAATATCATAGTCATAGTCTTCGTGATTTCCCCAATTCTCGGATAGACACCTTGTTCAGCATAACGATGAAAGCGATAGCCGATTGGTCTTGCGTTCAACAAGATTGACCGTAAAAAACCAAAAACCGTCGGGAAAGTAGGCGCGCCAGCATTCTGTCATTTTGTGTGTTTTTCTGTTCTCGGATTCAACTTTGATGTGTCTCCTTGCGACCGGCACATCCTACTGAGCTCCTTTATTTCTTTACAAATCAAACACGATAGTTAAGGCACCTTTGATAGGATCGATATACTGGTTTTCCAGTTTTCCTTGTTTTCTGTCAATCCTAGAAACATCAACAGCACGTAATTGCTTAAGGTTGATATGTCGGATTTATCCAAACCGTTTTCCTGGCTTGGTTCAAGATTTACAGCAAAAGGCCAGGGTTTATGGTTCGGTAGCAGTGGGGCAACAATCAGTGTTCTGGATTGAATATTCACAAGATCACCTTGAACAATACGAATGGTCTCAGTTTTTTGGTTTCTACGCCTTTTGCCGGTTCAAGATCAATCCAGTGAATATCCAGTTGTTTGAATTCAGTCATTGGTCAGACCATCGGACAGGGTGCTTTCCCATGACTGTAATTCTTCCTGATAGTCCGTATCTTTGGCTTCTTCCAGATTTGCTTTGAGTAATGCCTGCTTGAGAGAATTATTGCGTTCCTGCCGCAAGAGTTCATTGATGTAAGCGCTACGGTTATGGCCCGCAACCTGAATAAGAAATGCAAAAATTTCATCATCCAGCGTGATGGTGGTTCGATGTGTCATAATTTGACTCACACTTACGAGAAAACACAATCTGATCATACGAAGAAGTGTGATCGTTGTCCAGTACGGTAGGGTGTGTTAGCGCAAGGTGCATTAGTCCACACTACCTCATTTAGCCCGGATATTGCATGAATTGCACATGCCCTCACTTGTCTCTTGATCCCACAAGGAATTTATCTCAATCAGGTGTATGAATAACTACACCGCTTCTTCGAAAAATCCCTTGTGGAACCAATATCATGCGTGATCATCGTGCGAATTCATGCAATATCCGGGCTAGGTTTCTCTGTAACTACCGGGTTTTTTGTTTCTTAAAAGTAAGAGGTAAAAAGGCGCTTGTTGATATTTAAATCTGATTTTAACTCGCAAGTATTCTGGAGACGCTCTGAGTTACTTTGTCTGGATGAAATGGTTTGATGATGTATCCCTTTGCTCCGGCGTTTGTTGCCTGGGTAAACAATTCACGGCTGGCTAAAGCGGTAATCATGATGACTTTGGTTGCAGCGTTCTGATGGTGTATGGCTTTCAATGCTTCCAAACCGTTCATCACCGGCATTTCGAAATCTAGGCATGCAATATCAGGTCTGTATTCCGATACTAGTTCGACAGCCTGTTTGCCATCATATGCTTCTCCGATCACTTCAACCCCCATGTGTGTCAGAATATTCGTCAGCAGCCGTCGCATAGTCAAACTGTCATCAGCAATCACAGCTCTGGCATGATAAGGTTGATCCACGAAAGGATTAACTTGCCTAGCCGCGATCATCAACATGTCTTCGATATGCACATCTGCTTGTAGAACTTCAATTACCTGCTTCTGGGAAAATGGCTTGCAGATAAACCCGGCAGCGCCCAACATGGCTGCGTTATGCCGCACTGCAATGTCGTCGCTACCGGTAATCATGACCACAGAGATGTGTGGATAGGCAGCGCGAATTTCACTCAACAGAGTGAGACCATCTTTTTCAGGCAATAAATGATCCAGACAAATGATCTGCGGGTGTAATTTTGCAATGGTGGAATCAAGTTTTTTACCATCATTCAGCTCTCCGATGACTTCATACTGATTGTTGTTCAATATTGCTCGCAATGTGATACGAGTTGCAGCACAATCATCCACGATAAGAACTCGTATTCTGTTTCGTAATTGCATGGAAATGTTGATCCTTCTATATTTTTTCTCTACAAAGAGAATTCTTTTTCTTCGGATACTCTGTGTCAGATGATGTGATCTATGCGGTGGAGAGGATTCAAGTATTTATCGAGGTGTGCTTGCAAGCGGGAATTTCATATTTGTGAACGGAAGATTCATCATCGTGTTTTATTCCTAATCCAGTTATACGTGGATGAAATTATAGGTAAATAGGTAATAAGTCAATAAATATTGTATGAATCTTTTTCCTTCTTTGTAAGAATTGGCCTTTTCGTATGCAGGATTATTCTTTGGTCAGGTAGGATGTGTTGGCGTAAGCGGGGGCATCAATCATGAAAGAATGAATATTAAGCCATTCAGTGCGCAATCTATATGGCTGACTGCTAAAGATTCCTCCCTGCGTTCGGAGTGACAAATGTGGATTATTCATCTCGGTCGGCACATCCTACCGAGCTATTCTTTGAGGATACCCCGCTTATAATATTAAACGCTATTATATGCGGGGATTTTTTAGATGCCGCAAAGATCTTCGTGGTTCGTTGCCGAATCACGAAGATCTGGGATTACGATATTTTTGAAGCGGTAATGGTTGCGAAACTTACACCAAGTTTAAGTGCAATTTCATTGGCAATTTTTGCACCTAACCAAACACCACCAGTTTTACCTAACTTACCGGGGGACGGAGGAATACCAAATTCGTCGCCCGTATTTGCTGCATTACGTTTCGTAATGCCATCGAACTCCCAGTGAACGCCCAAATACACACGACTTACCGAGTTGTCAATGATTGCCTGCCACAAGCTACCATAACCAAGAGTTATGTGTTCACGCGGCTGCAACGTTATGGGATCTTTGTTGCGGCCGTCAAATTCATCCGATACGAAATCAAAGCGTATATCGTCAACTCCATTTGGATCAAATGTTGCGACCCCTTTTTCAACCAGAAAGAGCCGCAATAGCTGAAACGCTGCGGCGCCAAACGTTGCATGACCAGAAGGATATGCCGGAAAATTTGGAGTTAAACTGTATCCAGTTCCATTTGTGTCAGGACGGCCGAGCGGTTCCCAGTCCGGATCTGCAACACCATTCCCAGGTAGTGCATTACGAATTCCTACAATTGGGCGCCACATCATATGTGTCGGTGCATATTTGTAGTGCCATGCATCTATTCCCGCATCAGCCATCGCGATGGCAACGCCTGCTATGATCGCCAACTCATCTTCAGGGCTTAACGAACCGGGATTCTTAGCTTCAATCGCGTCAAGTACCGTCAATGCAACCTGAAGATATAGACGAGGTGGCGTGCCGAGCTCCATTGGGCCATCATAGCCCCATGCGATACCAGTAATTTCTTCCGGGAGAGTGCGAGTGCCGGGCATCCAGTTTGATCCACCTTTGTCGACAACTTTCGCGAAATCGGCCGCGTAATGCGGAGTAGGGTCTACTTGTGTTGCGGATACACGCCCCGGGGGAGGTGGAAAACCAGTAACCCTCGTGGCAAGTAGGGGTGTCGCCATTCCCCAGTGCCCGCCCGCATAGCCTTGCATAGATTCTTTTGGTGGTAACATATGGGAGTATGCGGCTCCAGTAGGTGTGTATTGACCAGCCGCAGCATTAACCGGATCGTTCATCCCGCTTTGATGAACTAACGTGCCAAAATCGCGCCCCGCGGTTTCAGCAAGACTACCGGCCGAACCCAATCCAAAGTAATCGAGCCAACGGAGCCAAGCTGGTTCCAGAAGATGTGCTTGGTTCGGATATCGCAATCTGAGAACTTGTGCGCATGCGGCTGCACTTGCAGTATCGGCATCTGCTGGGTCGATAGCCAGTAGAGTTGCAGGAGCGGGAATACTAAGCAACGCTGGGCGGCCGAGAACATACGCTCTGGCATCGTTGAGTGCCGCCAACGCCATGCCAATCGCTCGCGCGGATAAAAACGGGCCTCTTTGATCCCCAGGACTTAGTGCCGAGGTATGGTCTCGGCGTATACATTCCATACTCATATCACACCAGAAGCGTAATTTGCCTGAAGCAGTAGTCATTTTATGGTACCTCCAGAAAAAATTATTAGAATTCTTCGATCACATGGATACACAAAAATGAGTATCTTCCATATGTTATGTTGTAAAGATTCTTACAATTTTATTTAAACATACTCTGATTAAGTTACCATGTGGCTTTTGTCACTCTATCCATGATTTTTCCCTATTGGGATTATTTCGATGGATTCGTAATCTACGATATAAGAATTTCTGATAAATTTCTAAGTGCACGAGGCGTGGAATAATCGATTCAAATCATTATGATAATAATGCGGAATAAAAAATAACCGCCAGATCCAGAACTAAGAATTCTGTGTTTTCTGCGACATATCCCCAGCCATTTAATATCGAGAAATTACTTACCAGAACAGTGCAACAAAATAGCTCCGGAAGTCATAATTTAAAACATTGGCTTATTGATGGTTGAATTAAAGCGCTGTATTCCGGCTAGGATTTCTGATTTTGCCGATTCAACGCCGTCCCATCCTTGAATTTTCACCCATTTTCCTTCTTCCAAATCTTTGTAATGCGCAAAAAAATGAGCAATTTGAGATCGGACTAATTCCGGTAAATCTTCGCAGGAGTTGATGTGCTGATAAAGATTACATAATTTGTTGATCGGCACGGCGAGCAGTTTGGCATCTTCTCCTGCCTCGTCGGACATCCTGAGCATCCCGAGCGGCCGGCAGCGTACGACAACGCCGGTAATCAGCGGTACGGGAGATATCACCAAAACATCCACAGGGTCGCCATCGTCGGATAAAGTGTGCGGAATATACCCATAGTTGCAGGGATAATGCATGCAAGTGGACATAAATCGGTCAACAAACATTGCGCCTGTTTCTTTATCGACTTCATATTTAATGGGATCAGCATTCATTGGAATTTCAATAATGACATTGAAGTCATTGGGAATGTCAGACCCAGAACCCACACGATCAAGATTCATGTTACCTCCTTAAAATTAGCACTAAAGTATAGCGATAAGTATCTATTGTTGTTAATAGCGGCTCAGTTTTCTGTCTATAAACCCTTAACGTACAACGATCAAAAGCTAAGATGCGGCTTTTAGCTCTATTGCTCAGTGAGAAATTTTCCAGCAATAATGAATCTTAGCATCGCGGGCGAAGTCCTCCGGTATCATCTTTGCGCTGATGTCTTCAATGGCCCAATCACTGAGCGCTTCCTGGTCCATTTTGAAACGGCGGAAGTTGGTTGAGAAATACAAGTTTCCGCCCGGTGCCAGCAAGGCGGCGGCGTTGCGGATCAGTGGCACATGGTCTTTCTGGATGTCGAAAGCTTCGTCCATTTTCTTGGAGTTCGAGAAAGTAGGCGGGTCTAGAAAGATTAAATCGAATTGCTGTTTTGGTTTCGCGCCGGCTTGTTCGACCAGCCATTGCGAACAATTGGCGCGCACCAGCTTGTGATCGCCATGGATATCATTGAGGACGAAATTTCGCCTGGCCCAATCCAGATAGGTGTTAGACATATCCACCGTGACGCTCGACACCGCGCCGCCGATCGCCGCATGCACCGTGGCGCTGCCGGTGTAGGCGAATAAATTCAGGAAGCGTTTGCCTTGGGCTTGTTGCTGAATCAGCAAACGCAATGGCCGGTGATCAAGAAACAGGCCGGTGTCCAGATAATCCTCGAAATTCACCCAGAACTTGCAGCCGCCTTCTTCAACCACATGAAAGCGGCGGGAATCGCCTTGCTTCTCGTATTGGTCGGTGCTTTTCTGCTTGCGGCGTATTTTTAGAAACACCTGATCGGCAGGAATTTCCAGCACTTTGGGTATCTCCGCCATGATTCCGGCCAGGCGCAGATTGGCCTTGGCGGGATCGATCGTTTTCGGCGACTCGTATTCCTGCACGTTGACCCAAGTCTGCTCGCCTTGATACACATCCACGGCCACCGCGTATTCCGGCAGATCGGCGTCGTATAGCCGGTAGCAATGCACTTGATTTTGTTTGGCCCACTTGGTCAGTTTTTTCAGATTCTTGCGCAAGCGGTTGGCGAACATTTCCGCTTGGCTGTCGACTTGCCCGGATTGGGCGCGGCGGCTGATGTGCTCGATGCGTTCTTGTTGCGATTTGGCTTTCGGTTCAAAGAAAGCTTTTTCCTCGATGGTGAAGCGCAATAATTTGCACTCCAGCGCGCCATTGAACAGCGTAATCGGCTTTTGCGAGCGGATGCCCAATCTAAAACCCAGTTCCGGATTGCCGATGATCATCGCGGCCTGCCAACCGGCGAAACGCTGTTTCAATACTTCCCCGAACTGGCGGTAGAGCAAGGCGGCTTGTTCTTCATCGCCGAGCCGCTCGCCATACGGCGGGTTGCAGACGATCAGCCCTTTTGCCCAGCTTTCCGCCGCAGAAGCGTCGGCAATATCGCGCTTTTCAATGTGGATTTTTCCCGCCAGCCCGACATTTTCGACATGCTGTAACGCGGCGGCGACGGTGCGGCGATCCTGGTCGAAACCGACGATCACCGGTAATTTACCCAGGCCAATCTCGCGGCGCTGCTGCGCATCGTCCCAAACGCTTTGCCAGAGTACGGCGTCGTGCTGCTTCCAGCCGAGAAAACCGAAATAATCGCGTTGTAAACCCGGTGCGATATCCCCGGCGATCAATGCGCCTTCCACCAGCAGCGTGCCGGAGCCGCACATCGGATCGAGCAGCGAGCCGCCTTGCGCGGCAATTTCCGGCCAACCGGCACGCAGCAGAATGGCTGCTGCCAAGTTCTCTTTGATCGGCGCATCAATGCTGATTTCCCGGTAACCGCGTTTATGCGAACTCTCGCCGGATAAATCCAGGCTCAACTGCGCGGTGTCGTTGTGCAGATAGACATTGACGCGGATGCTGGGGTGCTCGGTATCGACATTGGGGCGGCTGCCAAACTTGGCGCGCATCTGATCGACGATGGCATCTTTTACTTTGAGCGCGCCGAAATGTGTGTTGTTGATCGCCGGATTATTCTTGCT
>NZ_JAIEME010000078.1 GCF_019752415.1 Nitrosomonas sp. | reverse complement strand
TAACATGGCTAAGTATGTAGAACTGTCTGTAGAGGGCTTGCGGACGCGGGTTCGATTCCCGCCGTCTCCACCAACAAACGATCCAAGAAGATCCAAGAAAGGCCATAAAAACTAATAAAAACAGTGATTATGGCCTTTTTAATGTCCAAAGAATTCCAGTAACACCTATTGCAATCTAGCGTATTTTGCAGTAACTTATGCAGTAACAGACCTTATTAATGGTTTTATTCAAAAGAGTTACTGCATCTTTTACGGGAGTTACTGTAATGGCACGCCACCTAATTAAAACCGATGTAACCATCCGCAACACCAAGCCAACTGATAAGACACAACGGATAAATGATGGTGATGGCCTTTATCTGTTGATTCAACCGAACGGCGCTAAATGGTGGCGAATGGATTACAGTATCAGCGGCAAGCGTAAGACTCTTTCCGTTGGTGTTTACCCGGATACTGGATTAAAAGACGCGCGCAACAGAGCGGATGAAGCACGACTGTTGATACCGGTTTAAAATTGACCCCCCATTACGGTTGAAATTTGACCAGGGGAAAATAGAGCGCAGGGTACTACGCATCTGTGGATAAGTCGACCAGACTGGGTTGGTAATTTGCCTCCTGTTGATGATTTAGTTTGTTGTAATTGACTACGAATCGACCAGATTTTCTTCTGGTGAGTTTTTTTCTTTTTCCCGCTGCTGTATTCTAATCTTTGCAGTGACAGCGCTTTGTTTGTATCGGAAAGACTCATTGCCAGTTTCAATGATGTGGCAATGGTGCGTGAGTCGATCCAGAAGCGCGGTGGTCATTTTGGCATCGATAAAAACGTTACTCCATTCTGCGAATGCGAGGTTGGTGGTAATGATTACGCTGGTGCGTTCATAAAGCCTGGAGAGCAAGTGAAACAATAAAGCACCTCCGGCTTGTGAGAATGGCAGATAGCCCAGTTCATCAAGGATAACCAGATCAATCTGCAACAGTCGCAGGGCAAGCCTGCCTTGTTTGCCGGCGGATTTTTCCTGCTCCAGACTATTAGCCAGGTCAATGGCGCTGAAGAATCGCACCTTTTTATTGTGATGCTGTATGCCTGAAGTACCAATGGCAATAGCCAAGTGCGTTTTTCCGGTACCGGTGCCGCCAACCAGCACAAGATTCTGTGCGGCGGTGGTAAATTCCATCGTGGCCAATTGATAAATCAGTTGTTGATCGACTTTGGACTGACTGAAGTCAAAGCCCTGTAAGTGACGCTGCACCGGGAATCTGGCAGCTTGTGTCTGATAGCGAATGGAACGGAGGTTGCGCTTGGTTGTTTCAGCCTGGAGTAACTGGTTTAGCAGTGTGTCTGCGAAATTAAAACTGTCAGCGACATCGGGCGTATTCTGTTGCCTCAGTTCAGCATAGGAGCTGGCCATGCCATATAATTTCAGCGCTTTGAATTGCGCAAGTATGTCAGACATGCGGCACCTCTTTGGTGTTCAAACGATCATAGCGCGCCGTATCGGCCTGCGGTTCTTCATTGAGTTTCAGTGTTGTTTCCACTGACGCGCCATTAGCTTGCGTAACCAGCTTTCCGGTTCAGCCTTGTTCTCGGCAAAGCGAATGACCGCTCGTGCCCCATGAATCAGTAAAGTACGCAGATAAATGTCGCCACGTTTGCTGATGCCAAGCAGTATTTGTTTTCCGCCACTGGAGCGTTGTTTTGGCACCAATCCGAACCATGCCGAAAGTTGCCTTCCGTTCTTGAATTCCGTGGCATTTCCCACGGTTGCTACAATGGCGCTCGCCGTGATCGGACCAATGCCGGGAATGGCTTACAGTCTTTGACTGGCCTCGTTCTCCTTATGCCACAGCTTGATCTGCAACTCCAGTTCTGCCACCTGACAATCCAATTCCTTGAGGTGGTCGTTCAGCCTTTCCAACAACTTGCGTAGGGTACCTGGTAAACCATTCTCGGCATCTTCCAGTATATCCGGCATGCGTTTGCCTATCGATCGGATACCCTGGGGCATCACGATACCAAACTCAGAGAGCAAACCACGTATCTGATTTGCCTGCGCGGTTCTGGCCTTGACGAACCCTTGTCTGGCCCGATGTACCGACAGAATAGCTTGTTGGTCAATGTTCTTTATCGCTACAAAACGCATGTTGGGCCGACTCACTGCTTCACAAACCGCTTCTGCATCTGCCATGTCATGCTTATTGGTCTTCACATAAGGTTTGACGAACTGGGGTGACATGAGTTTGACAGTATGCCCAAATTCATTCAGCTTTCTCGCCCAGTGGTGTGAACTACCGCAGGCTTCCATGCCAACCAGGCATGGATCCAGATTGGCAAAGAATTTTGCCATCTCATTTCTGCGTAACTGCTTGCGCAGCACAGTCTTGCCTTGCGAATCTACACCGTGAATCTGAAACAATTCTTTTGCCAAATCAATGCCTATCGTTGTAATCTTCATGTCGGACGCTCCTCTCTATTTAGCGGGCTTTATGCACCACTACTTTGGCACTTCGATGCCGTTTAGGGTAGTGGGCGTCCATTCCATTATTTTTACTCCGCTATTTACACAAGCCTGCTTGGAATTGGATACGGTTCATGGCCATGGCAATTTCTCTTTGATGGATTTGTTTGGGTCAGTATGCGCCTTATAATAGAAAAAATCGGGTTTGGCTGAACAATCTTTCTAATCAGGATATAATTTGCTGTAATGAAAAATACATCTGGCTCAACTATTCAGCACCTTTCTAGAACATGTATCCCCACAATCGAGCCGTCCATTCTTTCAGTCTGAGCAGTAGCGACCTATGCTCCCATTCTTCGAGTTCGATCGCATTCGAATTCGCAATATCCCTAAAGTAGGCTGCCTGCATTTGCTGCGCAAAGTCACGCCCCAGAATGACTGCATTGATTTCGTCATTGTCCAGCGCGCTACGCCAATCCAGATTGCTAGATCCAACGCAAGACCAGACGCCGTCTACAATTGCGGTTTTTACATGCAGTAGTGCGCCTTGCCGTTCGTAAATTTTTACGCCTCCCTTCAGCAACTCAGAATAGTATGAACGTCCCGCATGAAATGCTGCTACCGAATCGGAATAACTAGGCAGGATCAGCCTGACATCTACGCCACGACCTGCAGCATCAAGCAGGGCATTGAGAAGCTGCGGATCAGGCACAAAATAGGCATTTGTAATATATACCTGTTTTTCCGCATTGGTGATCGCGGATAGGAGCGTCAGATAGATCAGGCTGTAAGGATCATCCGGCGTACTGCCAATCGCACGAATTATTTCCTTACCCTGTGGCGCGACCATCGGAAAATAGTTTCTTTGTGCCAGCGGCTTGCCATGCTGCTTGTTCCAGGTTTGCAGGAACAATTTCTGAAATTCGGCAACTACCGGTCCCTCTATTTGAATGTCGGTATCGCGCCATCCGCGTGTTTGGTCGACCGGTTCTTCTTTCCTCCTGATCGAGGATCCGGTCGAATAAGCGTTGCTGATATTGATGCCGCCAAGAAATGCCGTATGTCCATCCACTACGAGCAGCTTGCGGTGATCACGATGATTGGGTATCCATGACTTCTTTATTAATAATGGATTAATCGGATTGAATTCAAGTACCTGAACGCCGGCTTGTGCGAGACGATCGAAGAACGTTCTTGCTGTGCCTATTGTGCCGTAGCTGTCATAAATCAGGTTAACTTGGACGCCTTGTGCTTGCCGCTCGATCAAGAGATCCGCGAACTGTTGACCGACTTCATTATCTTCGATGGTGAAGGATTCCAAATTGATATGATCTTTGGCTTTTCGGATAGCGGCGAACATAGCCTGATACGTTGCTGGGCCGTCCTGCAGCAATATGACCTTATTGCCTACTACGAGTGGACTGCCGACGATTTCCTGTTCGAGCGCAATCTGTTTATCCAAGATATCGATGTCGCCGGACTTTTGCTTGAGTTTCTCCACGATGGCCGCGCTTCTTTTAGCCGAAATCGTACCCCATGCGTCTTTGAAATGCGCTGCTTGCGCAATGTAATGCTCCGTCAGGAATTGCGTATCGGGCAGCGTCGCGCAACCGGTCGAGAGTAATGAACAGCATGCCGCTGCAGCAGCGAGCTTAAGCTTGGTTATCATCACATCATTCTTTATCTGAGGTATGCTGATTTTCATGGAATTTTTAGTCTCATACAATGAAGATATGAAAGTAGAGAACAAGGATAGAGCAATAAACTGACAGTAAAAGCGAGAAGATGAAGGCTATTGATTATCAAATGAATTTACTTGGGCAATGTGATGCAAATCAAATGGCAGCTTAATACGATGTTCCCCATATTTAACAGCACAGCGCATACATTACAATGTGTCTATGTGCGCTACTGCACAGAACCGGTTCAAAGATAATTGTAATGTACCCGTGGGCTGGTGGAATAAGCTATCCATGCTTTGGCAGTAACTATTAGATTATGACGATAAACTGGGCAGGCGAGTCCGGATAGATGGCGTTGACTGGATATCGGCATAACGCGAGATCAAATTCTTTTAAAGAGAAAATGAGATTAATTGCGATGAAAACACTTTATTAATAGCGTTCATTAGCACTCAAAACCAATATGAAAATTAGAATCAGTCAGATAATTATAGTGTTAGCCGGGATTTTCTCAGCCTTAAGTTTTTCTGAAGTAAACCCATCACTTCCACTCGTTAAATTACAAGGCCAAACGCAATTTATTTCTGGAGGCGTAGGCAAAGATGAGTCGGAAGCAATATTGCAGGCAGGAAAAACATGGGCATTGATGCTTGAATTATCACAAAAAACTGGCTCCAAAGCCCAATACATCAGTGATGTTCACGTATTAATTAAGGACAAGGTAGGCAATACTGTTCTTGATACTACCACTGAAGGCCCCTACCTGTTGGTGAACCTTGCTCCAGGAAACTATTCCCTGAATGCCACCTACGAGTTAACTACTCTCCATCGCGATCTAAGTATTCAAGAAAAGCGTGGAAAAATAATTACATTAACCTGGCCTGCTGCCAAAAATAATTAACCCAGACAATAGTCCAAATTGCTTTGACGATATACAGGCCATCTTGTTTCTTTACTTTGGAAAAATACTATGGACAACCAACAACGCAAAAGTAGCTCCTTGTTAACACACGCACTCGGAGTGATAATTGTCGCGGCAATTTGCAATACAGCATCGGCTAATGATTCAACGGTGAAAGCCGATATCGCGACGCCGGCTGATATTATGTGCATGATGAATTGGGCACAAACATTCTACCCCAATCTGTTTTCACCGCCGGTATCAGGAGTGCAATTATCTTCACCCTATACCTATCGCTATTACCCCGACACCAACGCCTATGTGGGCGTTTCCTCTGCAGATAACCATGTCTATTACCAGGGACCAGACGATGCCTTGCCACGGGATATAGGTGATTTATCTGCTTTGTTGAATGAATCGGGATGTGGAGAAAAGCCTTATCCTGTCGTCTTTATTCATGGTATCGCTTCTTCTGCAGACACATGGGTATCGTATAGAGATTATCTGATTAACAGTGCTGGCTGGACATTCGGTGGGATACCTGCTTTCAATCCGGCCACAAAAACAGTTGCTATAAGCTGCCCATTAGATACTCCGAGCTGTACGGGGAATACTGGTAACTTCTATGCTGTAAATTTCTCCGACAATCAGGGATTGTTTCTTGATGTCCAGGGAGGAGAATTAGCAGTAATCATTCAAGCGGTGTTAGATGAAAACCCTGAGGCAACAAAAGTCCTTCTGATTGGACATAGCACAGGTGGTCTTGCTGCAAGAGAATATCTGCAAGGGTTAGCTCGAGTGTTCGATTCGGCAACGACAATTCCGTATCGGGAGGATGTTGCGAAACTCATTACCATTGGGACTCCGCATCAGGGTAGTTTTTGGGCCGAGACATGTCACGTTAATTTCGATATTTTCGATATTTTCGATAAAGTCGGCATTTGCGATCTTCTACCTTATCATATTGACTCAAACAGTGTTTCAATCAAGGATTTACAACCCAACAGCGCAGCTTTGAATGTACTTAATGACTTGGCTACGCACCCCCTTCCATCCAATGTTCGCTATGTTTCGATAATTGGAACGGGGCAATCAACTTTGTCCAGCTTGGTTGATTTCCAAACAGGAGATGGAATCGTAACCGACACTTCCCAGAACCTTATAGCGGTAACCGGAGATCTTCCTCTTCAACAGAAATCAACTACGATTGACATTCCTTTCCGAGATTGTGGCAATAAAATAAAAGTGCCAGTTATCGGAAGCGTAGGTCAAACCCATACGTGTGAGACAACGGATATTAGCGTAGGAGCAGAAATTTTGAGAAATTTACAATAGGTAGCAATGCAATAGGCGGTGAGTTTAAAGGGCAATGTCACCAATATCCTAGTATCCATTCGTTTTTTAATGGATATGAGTAATAATTACCATCAATTTACCCATCAAAAAGAAAACAAGAAATTTTCTAAAAGGAAATCTTGTTCAGATCTATATATTGGAATGTGCTGATTCAAGTCTTTATACCGGCATTACTACAGAATTAACCCTTCGGATCTCAGAGCATGAAATGGGTAAAGGAACGCGATATAGCCATGGTCGCGGGCCTTTTCGACTTGTACATCAGGAACTTTACAAAAACAGAGCAGAAGCCTCAAAAAGAGAAATCATAATAAAAGCTATGACTCGGACGAGAAAGTTAGCTCTGATTCAGGGAGCCCCCTAGAATGAGAAGACCTGTCTTACTTCTGAATGATGCTTTTTATCCCCTGATCGAATAACTGAAACTAATGCGGTCTGGATCCAGTCAAACAACGCGAAATGGTTTTAATAAATACCTTAGTTACATTATGGGATGGGGATATCATTTCCAATCTGATCTGAAATCTCTTAAATGACGAGTTGGGATTAGAATCCAATTTGTCTTTCACTACATTTATGCACAATAGGCTTCATATAAAAAATATTAGATTGATACATTTGATCATCGCCTTGCTTGCAATGATAGAAAGCCATTCTGTTTTAGCGCGGGATGGACATGGTGGTGGCGGCCATTTTGGAGGAAATTATGGTCATTCGGGTGGCTATAGTAGTCATGGGCATAGCCACTTAAATCTTGGTATAAATCTCGGCGGCTATTATGGTCCCGGATTTTATGGTTATGGGGGATATGGCGGTTATAGCCGTTATGGCTTTGGTGGCTACGGATTTGGTGGTTATGGGTATGGCTATCCCTCTTACTATCCACCTTATTATGCTTATCCGCCAACCGTGATAGTGCCTTCAACCCCTCCGGTCTATACGCAGCAGCAACAGGCTGAGCCTGTCCAGCCACAAACCGATTACTGGTACTATTGCCAAAACCCGGATGGTTATTATCCTTATGTCAAGAATTGCCCGGGTGGCTGGTTACAGGTAGCTCCGCAGCCACCTGCACAATAACGCAAAGAGAAAACATGTTTATAACAAAAAGATTACTTATATTGCTGATTGTTTGGCTACTAACTGCCTGCGCAAACCTACCAACAGGTCCAAGCGTAATGACATTACCTGGTGCCGGTAAAAGTTTTGATCAGTTTCGTCAGGATGATAGTGAATGCAGAGAATATGCTTATCAACAAATTAACGGCAAGACTCCTCAACAATCATCCCGAACTAGCGGTGTAGAAAGCGCCGCTATTGGAGCTGGGTTAGGCGCTGCTTCCGGCGCTGCCATAGCTGGTGGTGAGGGAGCTGCCATAGGTGCTGGAATAGGCCTTTTAGCGGGCGCACTGTTTGGAACAAGCAGTGGCACATCTTCAGGTTATGAAAGTCAACAGCGCTATGACAACAGCTATATCCCTTGCATGTATTCGAAAGGCCATAATGTTCCTGTTTCAGGTAACGTCAGCAGGGATCTGCCCGCAAGTAGCGGCGTCAGTCGAAGAATTTCTTCACCACCAGTAAATTCTAATCCACCACCGCCACCACCCGGTAACCCACCGCCTCCACCTCCACGGTAGGTGACCTGATGTGTTCCCTTTTTATCTGGAGTTTGCAGTTACTCTTGATGATGTTCTTTAGACACGTTTTACTCTACTCGCCGAAACTTCATCGCTACGTTGCCACTTTAAACTACGTCTGAAGGCTCTTGTTTACAGGGATGAGATACATTTCCACACTCAAACTGAACAGTAGTGTGCTGAATTCCAAACTTCTCACGCAATTCGTTATTGATTTGAACCAATAGCAGATCGTCAATGACCGCATCTGGCTTGATTAGATGCACGGTTAGGGCAATTTCCGTCGTGCTCATTGCCCAGATATGCAAGTCGTGAACTGCTTCTATTCCTGGAAGATTCGCGAGATAAGCCTCAACTTTGGCCGGATGAATATTGGCTGGCACAGCATCAAGTGCAAGGTTAAGCGATTCGCGCAGCAAGCCCCAAGTACCAATACCAATAATTACGGCGACCACAAGGCTTACGACCGAATCCAACCACAACCATCCTGTAAATTTTATGGCAATAGCTGCTAAAACAACACCCATAGAAACCGCTGCGTCAGCCACCATGTGCAAATATGCGCCGCGAATATTCATATCTTGCTTTTGGCCCGACATGAACAGCCACGCCGTAAGCCCATTGATTACAATGCCAACTGACGCTACCCAAATGACTGTGTCACTCGCCACGAACTCGGGATAGCCAAATCTGTGAATAGCTTCCCAGGCGAGAGCACCGACCGCAACAAGCAAAACTAACGCATTAATCAATGCAGCTAATATCGAAGTACGGCGTAAACCATAAGTATGCCGCTGTGTTGGCAGCTTGCGTACTAATACGCTTGCGCCCCACGCGAATAATAAACTCAACACATCGCTGAGGTTGTGGCCTGCATCCGCTAACAACGCGAGAGAATTTGCAAATAAACCAAAAATGACTTCAAGCACAACAAAACCTACATTTAGCGCAATCCCAATTGCGAATGCGCGATCAAAGTTCCTTGGAACGTGGCTATGATCATGATCGTGGGAGTGGTTATGTGCCATATATTGATTTTATTCCAACATGTGAACTTCTAAAGCTGGTGCTGGGTAAAAATCGAGTTTTTTGTACTACGCCTCCCAAGAAATGCAATCGGAAGCCAGTGGTAATTTAACTCAATCATGCCACAAAAAGCCTGGTAATAAGGATTGCGCTTCCGCTGTAATACTACCGATTCGTCACTTAAACTCTCTAACAGGCCGTTGAAAAACTATCTGCGTTGCCGCTGCGGTGTTAAAAACAGACTCAAAATGCTCATTTATTAAGCATAAACTGCGCTTTTTCGCCTGTTTTTGCCTTGCATCGGCTACCTCGAGAACGTTTTTCAACGGCCTGCTAACCGCTTCAGTATCAATAACCCAATCATCAATCGGATCGGCTTACTCGGCTTGTCGTTGCGGTGTAATGGATGGAAGGTGTTCCTCAAATTCTTGCCAGGGTATCGCTGATGCAAGCTTCAGCAATGGGTCATTGGGATCAAGTTGCACCAACAAATCTGTTTCAAACAAATTCGGTTGATGAATCGTACTGCTACATCTTAGTATTTTTAATCACCATTTCGACCAGAAAACACTTGGAAATATTAACATTTTCGGTCGTTATGATCACTGAAAAAAGTTCATTTGTGACTAATATCAGGTACTTATAGGAATTTTATGACCGACTATGTAAAGAGAATCAAGACAATCCAAAAGAAAGGTTGCGTAGCGTGAATCTTTTAATACCCCGTGCTCTTGCTACGGGGGTATTTGTTGTCTAGACTTCAGTTAGTGCAATTCAATACTAATCGATACAGGTAGTATAGTTTTCGGGGCAGATCGAATTCAATCCGCCGGATGAATTGCTGTTTTGTTGTCTCAAACTCAATGTTTCCAGCACTTTCTCATAATAATCAAGATCCCTAACCCAGAAAATGTAGTTGACCTTCAGATTATCCCGAGCAAAATTGAGCAGCTCCGAGACGGTTGGCTGATAACCTTTATTATCCCACCGAGTATTTTCATAATTCGCACCCTCCACTTTAATTGTTAGGGGCATCAGACCAGAATTTTCAGGATAGTAGTTATAGAGACCTGGAGGAGACCATTTATTCCCTGGATAGTTTAATCCCGGATCTTCTATGAAAACATCCGGACAACCC
>NZ_JAIEME010000092.1 GCF_019752415.1 Nitrosomonas sp. | reverse complement strand
AGGCGAAAAAGCGCAGTTTATGCTTAATAAATGAGCATTTTGAGCCTGTTTTTAACACCGCAGCGGCAACGCAGATAGTTTTTCAACGGCCTGCTACACGAATCAGGATGACCAATCTAGGCATGTCGGTGGCCGTAAAACTTTAACAATTTACGAAAAAAAGAAGCCTGTAGTCCAATTCTGATTTATTCAATAACTCCATAACAACCACCGCCTTCTGTGCAAATCAGATGCACCGCTCTTTAGGTAAATATCTCGCGACTACAAAATTTAAGAACTGCAATGAAAAATGGTTATTCGATTTCAAAATCTATAGGTTTAAATTTAAAATTATTTGATTGTCCAGCGGAACATGCAGTTAATCCGATCAAAAGATCCATTTTAGCTACAAATGTAATTTTATCTCCTGCACGACTCAGTGGAGGCAAGACAGCTATTTCTCCTGAAGAGGCATCTACACTGACATTCATGAAAATATTAAACGCGATGGGTATTTGATCTGGAATTATACCGAATGGTCCAAGAACCTCTTCAAGATTGCCTTGACAACCTGGAAGAGGATTTTTATCACCGTAAATAATACGAAAAGTATCTTTAGAACAGGGCGTTAATGTGAAGTCGTGACGTCCGACATCGTCATTAATAATTTCTAGCATTGGATTACTACGGTTGCTATAAAGCAAATCTCCAGTCGTCAGAAAAAGCTTACTTGCGTAGTCAATGGATCTTCCTGATGAAATATACTCTCGAATGTCAATTTTGTTATAGGCAACAAGGTCACCAACCTGTTGTCCTTCTGTATCAACTACTGTTAGAAATTGACCTTTTTTCAGTTCAAATGCTTTCGCTGAGCACGGTTCAATTCTGGTCATCTGTTTTTTATATTCTCTTTGTGCTGCAATGGGCATTCCCAATTTTCATCAACCTTTCTACCACTATACTGTGGCGCTTCCGAATCATTCCCAAAATCATCAAGCATAGGATTAGGTCCTCCAGAAAATTCAGTATCCCTTTTCCTCACCATTCCTTTTATGCGCTCATATTTATTTTTTTCCCTTAAGACTTCAAACTGCGCGTGAAGATTAAACACAAGTGCCGGGTAGGAAAAACGTCTTGCAAGTCTAGAAGCATGTGGATGTAGTCCTACTATAAAGAAAGAATGGCCGCCTATGCTCATGGAGAAATGTGATGAGTTTGCATCGCTGTCTACGTTTTCATCCCAACTTTGACCACGAACTGCATCAAAATTGTGTAAATTTTGTAAGCGATCCCATAATGCTTGTTCAAATTCTTCTTCGCTTAAATCTGTAGGTTGCCGATAGATGTTAATTAATGTTTTAAAAGAAATATTATCAATTGTATCTAGAGCAAGGTTTTTTCCAAAATCTAAAAGCGCAGAATAAAGCTCTACATCATTCATAGGCTGAGTGATGTTATCTCCTACTAACAATTCTATATTATCGCGATTATTTGCAGACTTAGCTGGTACGCAAGGATAATCCTCTCTTGATAAAAACTCATCCAGTAGCCCTCTGAGTGCATTTCTATCTAATGAGCCACTAATTAAATATTTATCGTATGCGTTCATAATTTATTCTAAATTTCAGCCACTTAATGTTCATCAAAATTGTGAGTGAGGTCTTATGCTTAGTGGAAATATCTTGTCCATCAAAACTTGACCCCAGTTCGTTGTATTAACCCAGCGATTAGCATTAATACATGGTTTCTTAAATCAAAAAGCTATTTAAGCCTTTGCCTGAAAATAATTGAAATTAAAGTGATCAGCATTACTATGGAGTAAGTTTGGCGGTAGGAATTCGAGAACTCAATCCTTTTGTATGTGCAGTCGTGCCCTCATAAAATCTATTGCAACCGTTTTTTCTTCAAACTAATAATTGAGAAGATTGCAAGCTTTCTTCAATACAAGAGCCCCTTGTTTGGTCTCTATGGCAGCTCCAGGTTCTATTTCCATCACTCGCAGTTTTTACACTCTGCCACTGTTTTTCTGTCATCCCATAATCTCCTAGCTACAGATTGCCATAACTTCATTATCCAAGCCCAAGACAACCGATTCCGGCTTTCAAGTTTTAAAAATCAGCTTCCGCTAATAGGAAATTTTAAATTCTTCCTGAGATGGCATTATGCTTTTAACGTTGAATATTCAGAATAACAACCATTAAGCAGAAGCTTATATATAACTATAGAGCTTCGAGTGAATAAACTCTGTGCGGAGGCACACAGAAATCTATTTATTGGTAAGCGCCTAGCGCTACTATCTAAAACATATCTAGAATTTTAGATTCTGTCGCAATAATTGAAAAATGCATATTTTTGGCAAGCAAATATGCCAACTTCTGTTATTAGACGAATTTATTTGCATTCCTTGCGCAGCTTGGCACAGTGAGCCATGCGCGGGATTGCATTGGAAGCATCCTTTGGCCACAAGGATTCAGCTGTCCAGGCTACGGCAACGCGAATTACTAATTGCTTAAGGGGGTAGGAAACACAAGAACTTCCAATGCAAGTGCTGCCGATTGCAGACATTTCTGATCGCAGGCACCTTGTTCCAGAGCACTCACTTGGCGCTAAGCATCTGGTTCTTAGCAATTCATCTGATCAGGCAAGGGTCGAACGGGATGCCAAGTTTGCGCTGCGTGGTAATGTCCAGGTCGGATGACACTTACCTTTGCGGAGAATTGGCTGGCAGCAAGGCAGGCCGGGGTTCCGAGAACAAGGTGCCTTTTGTGAAGGCTATCTCGCTCAGTGCCGAAGGCCGTCCCCCTGTATTTTAAAATAGCGCTGGTCCAGGGTTTTGCTTCCATCTTGTGAGGCTTCCTCTATGTCTACTCGCCGCTGCAGCCACTACCGGGACTCGCCCGGCACGTTGGCTGCGGCAAGCTGAATAATCTTTCTAATCAGGAACTATTAAAGAAGAATCGCAATTCCAACTCAATGTGGAATCGCGGCTAAAATTATAGATTTCTTTTTGCATAAAATGAAAGGTTGAGTCCATATCAAAACGGGTTAAGGTAATTTTAGGAATTAAATCCGTATTAATATCTATTAAATTAAAAGAATTGGGAGCTCCAGATCGGGTTCTTGACGACAGACAAGTGCCGGCGACAGATAAAATTATTTTTCGCTGAATGTGCGGATAACGTGCGCTAGATAAATTGACATAAGGATCATGAATATGTCCACCCACAACCATATCAACATTGTGGCGGTCAAAAAGTGCAATGGCATCATTTCGTCCCTTAAGTAGATTTTTATCATCAATATGTTTCGCACAATCCATGGGATGGTGAAATGCCACAATGCGTACTTTACAGTGAGAATAATTTTCTTGAAACTGCTTCTCCAAGTAAGAATGCTGAAAATCCCCCTGTATGTGCCGCCAACGACTGGTTGAATTTAAGCATGTAATACAGAGATCTTTCAAAACAATATTTTGATCTAGTTTTTGCTTAAATATGTTTTCATATCCCTTGTAGGGATGAAAAATTCGCTCGTAAATATTTCCGAGTGATATATCGTGATTACCCGGCACTGCAATCACAGCCGCTGCCCCAATTTGATCAATGAAATATTTTGCGGCTTTGAATTGATCGACCCGTGCCCGCTGGGTGATATCACCCGTTAGAAGAATTAAGGCGGGTTGAACCTCCCTTAAAATATTAAGTAGCCCTTCTCCCACACCCATACGAATTGTCCCAAAATGGGGATCGGAAAGATGAGCCACCCGCAATAAACTCATTTTATGGGCTCACTGGTCAATGGTGGTTGGATTGGTAAAACCATGTTGAGTGATTGAGGCTGAGTCCTAATATGAAGAGGCGAGTTCATTGTCATGATCTCTCCATCCAAGACAACCATATGCGACGGCTTGCGTGTAAAAATAGTCAGAGAGTTAACACAAAAAGAATTAACATTTTTTTCATCTTCTAGTGTTCTAAATATTCCCCGCATAATAACTGTGAAAATTTCAGATTTAGTGACCGGCTTCAGCATTACAACTGCTAGAAGATTAGCTTTCATACAATGCGCCACATTCAGGGCAAGATTTTTTAACTGTAAAGCATTGTTGCCAATAAAAATCATTGGAGTATATACCGTGCCAAGTTTCTTCTCGCTAAGCAGATCTACTTTAAGTAGCCGGTGTTTGCTAAATAAACTAAAAATCGTTGAAATAATCACTACCAAACGATGTCGGCCAAATCGGTCTGTATTACTTTCGCGGTCTTTGATAGCTTTAGCATATAAACCTAAGCTAGCATTATTCAAAAAAACCTGCCCATTCACTAATCCTACTCTTACCAGCTGAGGTATTCCTGTCAGTGCTAAGCGAAATGCCTCTACAGGATCTTCAGGAATATTATGGGTGCGTGCAAAGAAATTAAAGGTTCCGAAAGGTACAACGGCGAAGCGTACATTTTTTCCATAAGCTACTTGAGCAACACTACGAATTGTTCCGTCACCCCCAGCCGCAATAACAACATCGCAATTATTCAATGCTCGCTCGACGGCAATTCGGCTTTGCTGCTCAAGCTCCTCAGGACAGTGGATTATGTATTCGACAAGTTCATAATTTAGCTCCTCGCAAATATTTTTAAATTCTTGAGTTAATGTTGAGCCTTGCCCAACTCCTGATTTTTCGTTGCTTATAAGATGCGCACGCGGTCTCACCAATATAACCAAAGCTCTTCTCCTAAAGCAATATGATTTTGTATCATATAAATAAAATTATCTACCTGAGGGTTATAAACGATTACAGAGGTTTCTTAAATTTATGACTTTCCTCTGTAAAAATGTATTTCTTAACTGAGGTTACAATTCAAGTTAAGGAGATGATGAATGGGCAGCAGAGAAAGTTAAGAGAGCACATTGTACACACTGGAATACAAATTAGAGGCAGTTCGGATGGGCTCAGGGTGGTCAATCTTGTGCGGCGTCAGGCAATGGATGAAGGATAGATTGGCTTACCTACTACAACCACAGAAGACTTCAAACCACCCATGCGCTTTCCACCAAACTGACTTTGGCTAGCCACTCAACAGAAAGATAAGCTAATTATATAAAACTGTTCACCTATGATTGCTGCAGAAATGAAAACCACTTATGGCTTGAATCTATTTGTGACAAACCAGTGACCTGCGAAAAGGGACGACACGCTCCCTAAATATTTCCAACTGTGCGTTACCGTACCGACCGATATTGTTCCAGCGAATATTCTAAAAAAGTGATGACAAATATTATTCGCTGTTCTGGTCATCACTTAAATTAAACTACAGAGGAAATCATGAACAGTGATCAACTAAAAGGTCGCCTGGAAGAGGTGATAGGTAGATTTAAAGAAGTTGCTGGCAAGATAGTCAATGACAAGAAAATGGAACTAGAAGGAAATATTCAAATGAATGCTGGTAAGGCTCAAGCAAGTTGGGAGGATGTCAAAGAAGTTATAAAAAAAGACAGCAGAACGAAGATCACTAATGGATTTATCGTTAAACCAATGGAAAATAGTTCTGCACACAGCACACCCAAATACTTGCAATTATATTTTTACCGGATTTTAAAATGAATATGAATAATATTACTTTATTAGCAAGCCTCTTTATAATGGCAATCATTTCTTTTAGCGCAATTGCGGAAGACACTCCTTTAGATCAAGCAATTCAACACGCTCAAGCAGCGGCTACTTCGTCTGATAGTAAAGCGGTAGTTCAGCATGCTACTGAAGCCATAATGCAAGCGACAGCTGCTATCAAAATGAAGCCAATAGCTGGTCGATATGACAAAAACGAGGACAATCATATTAGTGAAGGCCTTAAGTGTTTGGATGACGCAGTTAAAGAAGGGAATGCTGGCCATACAGATGCAGCGAAAAAAGCCGCTTCAGACGCGGTTAATCATTTTAAGCAAGCAGCAAATATAAAATAATCCTTAGATTTCTTAAGAAACTGTGGATAAAATTAATATCCACAGTTTCTTATAGTTTTCTACAGCGATTCCTCCTTGTAAATGAACTATTCCTCCGAATGAATAGATATGTAAACACTATGAATTTCGGTTTAATCGCTCCTAAAAATCTTTAACGATATATTTTCTACGCGTAAACCTACTATACTTCTCGAAGTAAATTTTATGGTTTAATGGTCTAACTGATTAATGTTGTGTATGTTTCTTTGGTCCCACAGTGAAAAGACTATTCCCTAAATTTTAGCACCGAGCTCAGCCCGTAATCCCTACGCATCAATTCATTATCCGGTTGGATCGCAATACAGTATTATCTCACTCCCACTCATCGCCCTTTCGTTATTTATCGGTATGACCGGCTATCACCTCTTTGAGGACCTGAGTTGGATTGTTTCATTTCTAAATGCACCAAATGTTACTGGGCGGAATGGGGCCTGTAAACACACCAATCACTTTTGGCGGCAAGCTCTTTGTGGGTATGTATGCACTTTATTGCGGCCTGATTGTTATCGTTGCGGCTGCGTTATTCTCGCACCGGTTATACATCGCGTCTTTCACAGATTCCACTTGAAGGACCGTAATCAATGAATCGATTTGACCTAGAACTATCAAGATGATATCTCACTTTTTACACGAAACGGATTTGAATAGTTTCTAAAACATTACCTGATTAGAAAGATTCTTCAGCTTGCCGAAGCCAACGTGCCGGGCGAGGCCCGATAGTGGCTGCGGCGACGAACAGACGTAGAGGTAGGGCGCAATTGCCATTGCGCCAAATGAAAATCTTCGTGCAATGCGCTTCGCTTACTGACATTTTATCAATGCCGTCGTTATTTTGCCGGATCACTTACACTGTATTTGGACGCTGCCCCAAGTCGATGCAGATTTTTCAACCTGCTGGAATATGTTGAAAGGTTACTTTTCCCGTCACATAGCAAAAGGAGAAAGAATTTCTACCGGCCGGAAATCCCGCCGGGAAAGAGGAATATGGCAACGTCGATTCTGGGAGCATCTTTTGCGTGACCAAATTGATTTTAACCGGCACGTCGATTATATTCATTGGAATCCTGTTAAACATGTTTGGGCAAAAAGAGTAAGCGATTGGCCTTATTCCGGTTTTCATCGTTATGTTGAACAAGGTGTCTATCCCTAGAATTAGGGAAATCATGAAGACTATGATATCGAGGGGCTTGAATGATTGGTCCGATGCGCCTCCTTGCAGTCGGCACATCCTGCATAGCTATTGAAATTCCAGAAGAACATTGGCTTAAAAGCCGAATTTTATTAACCGCCGCTCTATTATTCTTGCGGCATTTTTTGAACGCGATCAGAAGATATGGAACACAAAGATAAACCTGGAAACAAGCCGCCGCAAAGAATTCACCCAATCGCACATTTCCTTTTTCTCACACGCTGGTTACAGTTGCCTTTATACCTGGGATTGGTATTAGCGCAATGCGTGTATGTGTTTCATTTCTGGGTTGAGCTATCCGATTTGATTGGCGCGGTCTTAGGGAATCAAAATTCATTACAGCATATTCTCGACACAGTCACGATTAAAGGGGCAGAAAGACCCACGAAGCTGACAGAAACGGCGATTATGTTAGTTGTTCTGGGTTTAATCGATGTGGTGATGATCTCCAATCTGCTGATCATGGTGATTATCGGCGGTTATGAAACCTTTGTCTCGCGCATGAATCTGGAAGGACATCCGGATCAACCGGAATGGTTGTCGCATGTGAATGCTTCTGTTTTAAAGGTTAAACTGGCAACCGCCATTATCGGGATTTCGTCGATACACCTGCTGAAAACCTTTATCAACGCCAGCGCTTACGATGAAAAAACATTGCTTGCACAAACGGGCATACACATGGCTTTTTTACTTTCGGCCATTGCCATTGCCTATTGTGATCGCATTATTATGCAAACCAGTCAACAATCGGCTGAACACTAATTCCAATAACCCATTGTCTCAGGCTACAGCCGTAACATCATGCAATAACCGCAGTATTCCCTGCAAAGCTGCAGTCACTGCCAAACGCCGTATGGTTTCACGATTTCCTGTAAAAAACCGGGTTTCTTGTTGCACTAAACCCTCTTTGATCGCCCAGGCAAAACAAACCATTCCTACGGGCTTTGTTGCAGTCCCGCCATCGGGGCCGGCAATCCCGGTGATCGATACACTAATCTGCGCACGGCTTCTGTTCAACGCTCCGAGGGCCATTTCCTGGGCAGTTTGCGCGGATACGGCGCCATATTGATCCAGTGTCGCTTGCTGAACGCCCAGCATGTCACATTTGGAAGCGTTGCTATATGTGATAAACCCCCGCTCATACCAGGCTGAGCTGCCTGCCACGGCAGTCACGGCTTGACCTAACCAGCCGCCGGTACAAGATTCGGCGGTTACCAGCAGCAATCCGCACTGAGCAAGGCGTTCACCAACTTTAACTGCCAAATCGTAAGATTCTTGATTTATATCAGAAATTTCATAACTCCGTTTCAATATTCTGGTCAAAGACAGACCATCCAATCCGAGAGAAACTAAATACCACTTTAACCTGCCATCGTGCTAATCTCTAAAAATAGGGAGCCTGAATCATTATATTGGAATCTGCTTTTATTTTCTTCGGCCAGAGCTATGCAAGCTGATCATTCCTCAAGAATGCCTTTTATTGATGCCTTAAAGGCCATCTGTTGTTTGCTGATCATCAGTCATCACTTGGCCATTTATGGCCCCATGTCGGATATCGCCTACCCGTTGATCCCTGCTTTATTGGATTGGTTGCGTGAATACGGAAGAATCGCTGTGCAAATGTTTTTTGTCATCGCAGGTTTTCTTGCAGCTGCAAAACATGCGCCACAGGGATTATCTTTAGTCACAGAACCAATCCGGCTGATACAACATCGCTACTTGAGATTAATCACACCGTATCTGGCCGCTTTAACGTTAGCGATTGGATGCGCCGCATTGGCCAGAGTCTGGATGAACCATACATCGATTCCTGGTACACCCAATTTGTTTCAGCTGTTGGCACATATTTTTTTACTACACGATCTGTTAAACCAGGAAGTCCTGTCAGCAGGCATCTGGTATGTTGCCATTGATTTTCAGTTATTTGTCCTAACGATTCTACTCTTCTGGATTTCCAAACAAATCCAGAATCGATACCCGGATTTTCAAATGCTCGGTCTGGTTTTAATTATCAGTTTAACAACCGCTTCTTTATTCTTTTTTAATCGGGACAGTTACTGGGATGAAACGGCTTTATATTTTTTTGGCTCGTATGGTCTTGGTATTCTGATTTATTGGGCTTCTGTCAGCCGGCATCAGCTTTTCTGGTTTATCGTGCTGAGCGCATTGATTTTTGCAGCGTTAACCGTCGATTTCCGTTCACGCATAGCCTTAGCAGGCAGTGTCATGCTGATATTGGGATTGGCTCAGTACTATGACGTTTTGAACAGTAGGCGTGTGCCCGGCTATCTGGCTTATCTTGGGCGCGCTTCCTATTCTATATTTCTGGTTCACTTTCCGATATCGCTGGTCATCAATGCGGCATTCTTCAAATTCTTACCGCATCAGCCAGCCATTCACTTATTCGGCTTGCTGTTAGCCGTTGGCGCGAGTATCGGCGCGGGTATTTTACTTTTCAACTGGCTTGAAGCGCGTCCAGTAACGCATCGGATGCATATCCTGCTGCCCGCAGGATTTATAACGTGCGGTTTATTCGTGACATTGCTTGGAAATGGCTAGAAACGATGGATTTGCTGAAGACATTAGCAATCACGGACTTGAATTCAAGTTTTCATCCATAAACGCGCCCAATGATTTTATCCAGAGTGGTTGCATAAAAATGAAACCGATATTGTGCCCGCCTTCCAGTGTCAGAAATTGTTTCGGTTCCGGCGCTGCCTGAAACAACTGCTGGCCATGCTCAAACGGTATGATTTCATCCTGCGGGCTATGCGCGATAAAAACCGGGCAAGTCACCGATTGCAGGGATTTGCGTGTGTCGTAATCAAAACGGCTGATCCAGCGTACCGGCAAGAATGGGTATAGCTTTGCGGCCAAGTCGGGAATTGAAGTGAATGTGGAAGCCAGTACCAGCAATCCAGGTTTTTCACGCGCAGCCAGCCAGGCGGCCACGGCGCCTCCAAGCGATTCGCCATACAGTACAATCTGCGCCGGTGCAATGCCGCGGATCTCGGTCAGATAACGCCAGGCAGCCTGCGCGTCGAGATACGTGCCGGATTCAGACGGAACGCCACTGCTTTGGCCATAGCCGCGATAATCAAACAGCAGCGTGTTGTAGCCCAGCCGCTTGAACATCGCCAGATAATTGATGCGGTGGGAAATATTTCCGGCGTTGCCATGAAAAAACAGCACCGTGCCTTTGGCATTGGGCGCGGACATCCA
>NZ_JAIEME010000016.1 GCF_019752415.1 Nitrosomonas sp. | reverse complement strand
GATCACTCTCGCCGCTCAAAGCGGTAAAACGCCAGCATTCCCATCAGATTCGGCAAGAAATTAACCGGATGACCGCCGTTCATCACCCTGCGTTCGAGTATACGCGCGTCACATTGCTGGCACAGCGCTTCAAAATCACCCAATGTGCATAAATGAATATTGGGCGTGTCATACCAGTGATAGGGCAGAGTTTTTGACACAGGCATATGTCCGGAAATAACCTGCATACGGTTTTTCCAGTAACCGAAATTGGGAAATGAAACGATGCCTTCCTTACCCACCCGCAGCATTTCCTGGATGATGCCTTCGGTGTGCCGCATGGCCTGTAAAGTTTGGGACAGAATGACGTAATCGAATGAATCCGATTCAAAGCCGGACAACCCTGTTTCCAGGTCATTCTGGATTACATTGATGCCATTACGAAAGCAACTGAGCAGATTATCATCGTCGATTTCCACGCCATAGCCAAAAACATTCCGTGTATCGCGCAAATAGCGCAGCAATGAACCGTCGCCGCAACCTAAGTCCAGAATCTTTGCGCCAGGTTTAATCCATTCGGCAATGGCGGCAAAATCCGGGCGTAATGCGATGGTTGATGGTGCTGTTGTATCAGTCATGGTTAATTAATAGCTCTTTCACTCAGGTAGAAATATTGTCCATATACGCCCGTACCAGTTGATGGTAATACTGCGTTTCCATCAGAAAAGAGTCATGGCCGTGGCTGGAGGTGATTTCTGCATAACTCACGTTAATCTTGTTATCCAGTAGCGCTTTGACAATTTCCCGGGAACGCTCCGGCGAGAAACGCCAATCGGATGTAAACGATAAAATCAGGTAATTCGCCTTGGCAACCTGGAAAGCCGCACTTAAATCGCCACCATAGGCATTCGACGGGTCAAAATAATCCAACGCTTTGGTCATCAGCAAATAACTATTGGCATCGAACAGATCCGCAAATTTGTCGCCCTGATAGCGCAGATAGGATTCAATTTCAAACTCGACATCAAAACCGAAAGAAAGCTCGCCTTTACGCAGACTCCGTCCGAATTTTGCCGCCATCGAGTCATCGGAAAGATAAGTAATATGCCCCAGCATGCGAGCCAACCGCAGACCGCGCCTCGGCAACGTGTCGTAAGCGTAGTAATTGCCGCCGTAAAATTCCTGGTCGGTCATAATCGCCTGACGGGCGACATCGTTAAACGCGATATTTTGTGCGGTCAATTTGGCCGCCGCGGCAATCACCAGCGCATGACGCACTTTTTCCGGATAATCCAGCGTCCACTGCATTGCCTGCATCCCGCCCAGACTGCCGCCGACTATTGCGGCAAATTGTTCAATTCCCAGATGTTCGGCCAATTGCGCCTGGGTTTCCACCCAGTCTTCCACGGTAACAATAGGAAAGCTCGCGCCATAGTGTTTTCCGGTTTTCGTATCAATACTGGCAGGACCGGTAGAACCGTGGCAACCACCCAAATTGTTCACACCGATCACAAAGAAGCGATTGGTATCAATCGGCTTGCCCGGACCCACCATATTATCCCACCAACCGTAGCTCTTCTCTTTATCCGCATACACTCCGGCTACGTGGTGATTGCCTGAAAGCGCATGACAAATTAGTACCGCATTGGATCGTGCTGCATTCAGTTTTCCATAGGTTTCATACACCAGATGATAGCTATCCAATATCAATCCGCTTTTCAACTGCAATGGCTTGTCAATGGTCACATAGTGCGGTGTCACAACACCAACTGATTTTGAATCTTGCATTTATATAAGGAAAATCCTAAAGAAATGACTAAATATCCTGTTGACAATTATATCGTCAATGAAACTGGCATACACTACGGAAAACTCTGATAAACCCATCGGCTAGTTCACCACGATCGTAACGGGCTCTTTCAGAGTTTTTCTAATCATTCAACTTGGCCAGCAATTCCGCCATCTTTTCCGGTTGATCCGTTTTCATGATCTTTTGTGTGAGCGGAATAATATCAGGCAAATGGCTTTTTAAAATCTGGTTCTTCACTGTCAACAGTTGCGCCGGGTACATGGAGAATTGCTGCAGCCCGAAACCTAGCAGTAGACGGGTAAACTGCTTATCACCGGCCATCTCACCACAAATCGATACAGGCACTTTGGCATGATTGGCACTCTGAATAATATGCGAAACCAGCCACAATATGGCTGGGTGAAACGGATCATAAAGATGCGCCACCGCATCATCGATCCGGTCAACAGCCAGGGTATATTGAATCAGGTCATTGGTACCAATGGACAAAAAATCCAGTTTCCGCATAAAAAGATTCAGACTCAACGCAGCCGCCGGAATCTCAATCATCCCGCCGACTTTAATATGCTCATCAAAATGAATCTTTTCATCGCGCAAGGTCTGTTTCGCGTATTCAATCAGATGCAGCGTTTGATCAATCTCCGCCACATTGGACAGCATCGGCACCAGAATACGGACATCGCCGTATTGAGATGCGCGCAAAATAGCACGTAGCTGCGTATGAAACATTCTCGGCTCCGCCAAGCTCAACCGGATAGCACGCAACCCTAACGCCGGATTAGCCGCAACTTGCACGGCGCCTTTCAAACTTTTGTCCGCCCCCAGATCAAAGGTACGAATGGTAACCGGCTGTTTATGCATTTTGACTGCAACAGTCCGATAAGCTTCAAATTGTTCATCTTCATCCGGCAAGTCATCGCGATTGAGAAACAGAAACTCGCTGCGGAACAAACCGATGCCTGTGGCACCGCTGGTTTTGACTTGCTCAATATCTTCCGGCAGTTCTATGTTGGCGTATAAATCGATCGGTGTGCCATCCAGCGTTACCGCAACAACGCTCTTAATGCGCTGCAGCTTTTTTTTCTCCAATTCCAACTGGCCTTGCCGCAGACGGTATTCATCCAGAACATACTTATCCGGATTGACAATGACAATGCCGTGCGTACCGTCCACAATCAGACGATCATTTTCCAGAATTAAACGATGTGCCTGATGTAACGCCACGATAGAAGGGATATTGAGACTACGCGCGACAATCGCGGTATGCGAGGTCTGACTGCCCAAATCGGTTAGAAAGGCGGTAAACTGATGCTGTTTGTATTGCATGACATCGGCAGGACTCAGATCATGCGCCACCAGAATACTATCGCCGGTAAGTCTTGATGCCACCGGCAAATAACCGGGATGTCCTAGCATCGCTTTGAGCACACGCTCGACAACTTGCACCACATCGGCTTTGCGTTCGCGCAAATAAGCATCCTCGATTTCTTCAAACTGCGCCAGTAGCTCTTGCATCTGCTGCGTCAGCGCCCATTCCGCATTGCACTGGGTCTGCACAATCATGCTCCGGGCCGCTTCCGAAAGTGTCGGATCTTCCAAGATCATCAGATGCAAATCCAGGAATGCACTAAATTCCGCCCGTGCATGGCCATCGGCAACAGATTTTTGCAGCGCTTCAAATTCTTTACGAACGACAGTAAAAGCACTGTCCAGGCGCGCAATCTCTTTGTCTATCTGATTCTTTGGAATCAGATAATGCATCACCTCTAAAGCAGCAGGTGCGCCCAAATGCGCATGCCCTATGGCAATGCCTTCCGATACACCAATACCTTGCAGGATAAAGCTCATTCGCCTTCACCAAAATAATCTTCGACCAATGCCACCAACGCTGCCATCGCTTCAACTTCATCGTCACCGGTCGTTTCGATCTGTATGCGCGACCCTTTATTGGCCGCCAGCGTCATAACTCCCATAATACTTTTCGCATTTACACGACGATTATTCTTTGTCGCCCACACTTCGCATTTGAATTGGCTGGCCAGTTTCGTCAGTTTTGAAGACGCGCGCGCATGCAATCCCAGTTTGTTGACAATTTCCACTTCTTTAGTCTGCATGGTACGACTCCACACCAATATGCATGACACCGCATTGGCCACCGCTCAATCCTTTTTCGATCACGACAGGAAGCGGCTCATTACGATAGGTCAACACACGTACCAGCATAGGCAGATTGACGCCTGCGATACATTCCACTTTACCGGGTTGCGTTAACTGACTGGCAATGTTGCAGGGTGTTGCGCCACACATATCACTCAGTACCAGCACCCCATTACCGCCATCCAGTTGCTTGATCATGGCGCGCGCTTTAGCTAATACGGCATCGGGATCATCCTGTGGAAAAACACTCAAATGCAGCAACTGTGGCGGCTTCATGCCTACCACATGGCTTGCGCAGCGAATCATATGATCCCCTAAATCTTCATGTGTGAGAACTAAAATCCCAATCATCTCGCTTTTATCCCGCCTCTGGTTTTGTAAACAACAATTTGAGAATTCTAGCATTGACAGTGCGTTAATACCCTGTGTTGTTACATTTTCACATGAAAATACCTTCAAATGGTTGTTCTGTCTCTTAATTCAACCACGCTATTGTGCAATGCGTTATATTCATTTCTGTGAATTAATAATCTGAGGGATACTCAAAGCTTGATGAAGTGGTCAGCGTATACTGGCAAATGAATGTCTTGATTTAATGTGCAACATTATTTTAATCGGCGGCAAAGACATGAAAAAGAATGATCGAATTTCAGCCTTGTGTAAAGCAGCCGAAGCGATGGCGCACGGTGATTTCACACCGAATATTCCGATCGGTGATGACGAAATTGGTCACCTGGGTAAGTCTCTCAAAAAACTATCCACGTACCTCAAGAAGCAATCAGAAAGAAGCCAATCTCTCTATCGGATTATGGTGGAATGCAACCTCAATCTACAGCTGATCGATGTACTGAACCACATTTATGAATCCTTCCAGGACCATTTACCCTATGACCGGATTAGCTTGGCTTTACTTGAGAATGAAGGTAGTAAACTTAAATTGCACTGGTCACGTGCCAATTATGACAAACAAGAATTATTAACTGGCCTTTCAATTCCCATTTCTGACAGTGGGTTAAGCGCAATCATCGATATCAACGAAATGTTGATCATCGACGATTTAGTCACACATTTGGGAAAACACCCGGAATCCAGACTCACGCAAGCAATTATTAAAGAGGGCATTCGCTCTTGCCTCATTTGCCCTTTGGTTACCGCTGGAAAACCGATAGGTTTCGTTTTCTTTTCGTGTCGCAAAAAAAGTACTTACCAAAACCTGCATAAGGATTTATCCCTGCAAATCGCCAGTCAAGTGGCGATCATCCTTGAGAAAACCAAATTATACAAAGGAATAAAACTCAACAAACAACTCATCGCACAGAAAAAATCATTGCAACAACGCGTCACACATGATGCCTTAACCGGTTTGCTCAACCGCCCTGCCATATTTGATATCCTGCATAAACAAATCCTGCGTGCCAGACGAGGTGGAATTGGAATAGCGGTGATCATGATTGATATTGATCACTTCAAAACCATTAATGATACCTGCGGCCATCTCACGGGTGACGCGGTGTTATGCGAAATTGCCAGCCGACTGAACCAATCAGCCCGCTCTCATGAATACATTGGGCGTTATGGCGGCGAAGAATTCCTGGTGATTATCTCACCCTATGATCAAGCTGGCGCTTTTAAAGCTGCGGAGCGATTCCGCAATGCCATTGCTTGTCAGGAAATCAATGCCAATCAAACTCTGGTTCCAGTCACGATCAGCTTGGGTGTGGCCATTGGCACAGAGCCAGAAACACTGGACGAAAATCTTTTATTACGGAGAGCCGATGAAGCGCTTTACATAGCCAAGCATAAAGGGCGAAACCGGGTCGAAGTTGCAAGCTGACTCCGATTGCAATTCAAACCAGTCAATCATCAGAATTCAGGAATTAAGGGCGCCTCTAAAAATTCAGAGTTCTAAACAAAACGAGGCGCGAGCAAGAAATGGTGACGCAGCATATAACTGATATGTAAGGAAACATTTTTCGTGAGCAACAAAGTGTTGTGACGAAATTTGGATTTTTAGAGGTGCCCTTAATACACTCGGTAACGAAACACCTCGCTTGAGGGGTATAATTGCCGCTCAAATGACAAGCTTAACTCTATCCAACCTCTTCACTTAACACACATAACATGACCCAGGAAAATCCATCAGCCCCTCTTCAGGATGAAAATCAAATCATTGCTGAACGTCGCGCCAAACTGACCGAATTACGGCAAGCAGGCAACGCTTTCCCGAATACCTTCCGGCGCGAGCATCTGGCGGCAGCATTACATCAGCAATTTGACGATTTCACAAAGGAAAAACTGGAGGAACAGCCCACTGTTGTAAAAGTGGCTGGGCGCATGGTGTTAAAGCGCGTTATGGGGAAAGCCAGCTTTGCTACGATTCAAGACATGAGCGGGCGAATTCAGTTGTATATTTCGGATGACCATACCGGCGAAGCCGTGCATACCGCGTTCAAACACCATGACCTGGGCGATATCTTCGGCGCGCAAGGCACGTTATTTAAAACCAAGACCGGCGAACTCTCGATCCGCGTGACTGATTTGCAATTGCTGACAAAATCGCTACGCCCGCTGCCGGAAAAATTTCATGGGCTGACCGATCAGGAACAGAAATACCGTATGCGCTACTTGGATCTGATCACGAATGAAGAAGCGCGTAAGGTGTTTACGATACGTTCCAAAGTGATACAGGCAATTCGAGAATTCTTTGTCGCACGTGATTATCTGGAAGTCGAAACCCCAATGATGCACCCGATTCCGGGGGGGGCTTCGGCACGGCCTTTCTCCACGCACCATAATGCATTGGACATGGAATTATTTTTACGTATCGCACCCGAGCTTTACCTGAAACGGCTGGTTGTCGGCGGCATGGAAAAAGTTTTTGAAATTAACCGCAACTTCCGTAACGAAGGGATCTCCACGCGGCACAACCCGGAATTTACCATGGTGGAATTCTATGAAGCCTATCAGGATTATAGTTATCTCATGGATTTCACCGAAAAAATGTTCTCCACCGTGGCTGAAAAAGTGCTCGGAACCACTCAGATCACCTATCAAGGCAAAGCCATCGATCTGGCGAAGCCATTTATGCGTTTAACCATTACCCAGGCAATTCAGAAATTCCACCCGGAATATTCCGATATGCAATTACAGGATCGTGATTTTCTAATTAATAAGTTACAAGCATTGGGCATACACTATAATTCACACGATGGAATCGGCGGCTTACAGCTTTCATTGTTCGATGAAACCACAGAGCATTTACTGTTTGAACCCACATTTATTGTCGATTATCCGGCAGAAGTCTCACCACTGGCACGGCGCAACGACAGCAACCCCGAAATCACTGATCGTTTTGAGCTGTATATCGCCGGACGTGAAATTGCCAATGGATTTTCAGAGTTAAACGATTCGGAAGATCAAGCAGCGCGCTTTCAGGAGCAAGCCAATGCCAAAGAGGCTGGTGATGCCGAGGCGATGCATTACGATGCGGACTATATCCGCGCACTGGAATATGGCCTGCCGCCCACGGCGGGTGAAGGCATCGGTATTGACCGGCTGGTCATGCTGTTGACCGACAGTCCGAGTATCCGCGACGTGATTTTGTTTCCGCAGTTGCGGCGGGAAGATTAGGGAGGCATTGAATAATCCTCCGATAGTTATGCAACGGATGAAAAATATCACCTTAAGTGCGGACGATAAACTGATTGAAGCCGCTCGTGAACAAGTACGTACAGGTGGTCGCAAATTCACGCGAGACGAAAGGAATGAGCGGTGAATTTATCGATACCAATGTTTTCATCTATCTGTTCGACGAAACCGATGAGCACAAACGTACTGTTGCAGAACAACTGATTCAGAAAACGCTGAAAACTCGCAGTGCTTGCATCAGCCATCAAGTTGTCCAGGAGACACTCAACGTTGCGACGCGCAAACTGCCATCTCCCATGAGCGCAGAAAACGCCCAGCGATTTTTGGTCGAAGGCGCGGTCACTTTGCACTTTGTATCGTAGCTTTCCCGATATGACCTCGAATGCCTGTTTTACCATACCAGCCGATCTGGTCATTGGACAAAAATCGGATCAGTGCCCCATTATTGATTACAACAATCAATACGCAGCAAAGCCAATAACGCCATTTATATCGCCATTCGGGTGAATTAAAGCGATAACGCACTTACTGCAGCATTACAAGCGCCTGCACATTAGCATCGGGTAAAGAAGTTCCAACCGCTTTCTGCTATGACCCCGTCTGGCAGCTTCTATTTTCACCTGCAATTCCAAACTGACTCGGAAGCGAACCTAACATCTGGCTTTGTGTAACCGATAGGTATCAATGCCTTGCATGTCGCTTTTTTAAGCAGACAACTCCAACGGTTTTCTTAACCTCCTCCAGTGCTCTGATTAATTAATGCTGCCTGTGTGTTTTCTCACAGACTGATCGGACAAAAAACACTATCTTTGCGTGGCAGCTTTGATTTTTCCGGGCTTTCTGAAATCCGGCACAACAATGTAGCAACTAACCACGGAAGAGGAGATATATGATGAAAGTAAAAACACTAGCAGCAGCGATTTTAACTTTGGGTCTGGCGATTGCTATCCCGCAAACGCATGCATCACACGCGGATGGAACCAATACTTCTGATCTGGTGCACAAAGCCGACCTGATTTTTGAAGGCAAAGTCGTCGATGTCGACTATCGCACATCAGACGTTCTGCAAGCAGGCGATGTCGCCATGCCGCATACCTATGTGACCTACGAGATCACCCGGAATTTTAAAGGCCGTTCGAACCACGACAAATTGATCACCCTGCGTTTCCGCGGCGGTCCGGATGATGCTGGCAATACCTTGATTATTCCAGGCGTACCACTGTTTCAAGTTGGCGATCAGGATATCGTTTTCGTGCGCGGCAACGGCGTGGAGATTTCACCGGTCGTCGGCGGTAATTTTGGCCGCTTCCGTATCAGCAAGGATGGCGTACACTCGGATGCCTGGCAAGAAATCTGGTTGCGCAGCAACGGCCAGCTCGATCAAGGAAATTTTAACGAAGACAAGAAAAGCGTAACGCTTCGCATCGGCATCAAAGAATTCACTTTTGAAACCGAAACCAAAGCCGAGTGGATTCCGCCAGCCGATGCTACCAAACTGACCCCGGTGCAATTCCGTAAATTCCTCAGCGATAGCGTGAACCAGCACTACACACCGCAAGCGCTCGGTTCGCTCAAGCCCGTCCAGAGCATGCAAATTCATGAACAATTCGCAATAGGAAAAGCAAAACCAGCTGCCGCACCGGCGGCACCACCGGTTCTCAAAAAACTCGATCTGGAAGCGCCAAATCACGTGGAAATGACCATTCGCAGGGATTAAAGCGCGTTTTCACCCTGAATTTGCAACTGTCACTCAAGTTATGAACAATTTTTAGGAGACTTACAATGAAATTCTCGCGATTAAATCAATTGCTCGCCATGTTGTTTCTGGCAACCGTCACACAAAATGCTTTCGCTTACACCACCATCAAATGTGGCGGCAACGCAACCAAATGGAGCGGCAACAGCTACACAGCCCGCGCATCTTCCGTCGGTTTTCCGGTGGGTCCTTGGCGCGATGCGTTATCTTCCGTGATCACGCATTGGAACGGCAATCCCAGCAACTTAAGCTTTGGCGTCGTCTGGAACGAGCCCGGCGTTGCAGCTAATAACAACGAAAACGAAGTCTGGTGGGAAGCCAGTGGCGGCCCGAATATCGGCACCTTTCCAGCCGTTGCGTATGTATGGTTTAAAGGTGATTGCACGTTGAAAGAAGCGGATGTCATTTTCAATAACAGCGTGTCGTATCACCACACCACCAACAAAGCCAGCTTGTCGTCCTATGGCGGCGCATTCCGGCCATTCCAGACCACTGCCATGCACGAACTCGGCCATGCTGCCGGATTGGCGCACACTGCCAATGTTTATAACATCATGGGTTCAGATCCCACGCATATCCATGCCAATGGCGCAATCGCAACCGCCTACAGCGGCGAAGATGCTAATAATGGATTGGTTGCGGTGTACGGCTTGTGGAGCGGTGGCCCCAATGATCTGGCGGTATCGCATTGGCGGCATACCGGTAGCAGCGGCGAATACAGCACGCATGGCCGCACCCGCATCTTCAACACTTCGAATGTAGAACTGACCAAAGTAGCCGGCACTACCGAACCGGTATACCGCATCAACAAAGGCCAAACCATCAAGCTCGAGATGACGTATGAGAATCTCGGCAAAACCAGTCCGCTGACGGCTAAAGTCGGCTATTACCTATCGACCAATGACACCATCAGTACCGGCGACCGGTTCCTTGGCGAAGGCACGGTCACGTTGTTTCGAGGTTTTCCGGATACCACCAACAATACCTTCCTGGTGATTCCTTCCGATTTGGTCAGCGGCCAGAATTACTGGATCGGCGCGATCATCGACTACAACGGCGCGTTTACCGAGCGTAGCGAAGCCAACAATGCTACTTACATCGGCATTCGCGTAAATTAAGGAAACACTGATTTATTCGGTCACATCGACTTTGGTCATAAAGGCTTGATAAAATGCATCATACTGATAAATATGGAATAGGGTGATGCAATCAAGCTTTTCTGACCTGGAATATGCGGCAAAGAAGAAACAAACACGACGGGATCGCTTTTTGTCCGAAA
>NZ_JAIEME010000100.1 GCF_019752415.1 Nitrosomonas sp. | reverse complement strand
CAATGCCGCAATCTTTGTCTTTGGTGTATTGGTTGCACTGCTGACGAAATTCATCGTGATTGCACTGATCGTTGCAATCTGCGCCGCGTTGCTGATTTACGAGCAAATCAGACAAAACAAACACGCGTTTTCCATCGCGGATTTAAGAAAAATACTGACGGTGCACGATACTTGCGGGAAAAAAGCGACATTGACGCAAACACAAATGACCACCGCATGTCATGTTGATAATTCAGAATACTGGTTTAAAAATATCCGCTCGATCGGCAGCATCAGCAATTTCCGCATCAATAACACCGAGCCCGCTGAACTACGAAAAGAAAACGACAGCTATCAAGTCTGCATGAAATTCCCGCCGGAATTAAAAATCATCAACGGCTCCGATTTAACCCTGACGTATCAATGCGAAGGCGCTTTCACGCAGAACGAAGGCATACTTTCCCATGTCGTCGATGATGACACGAAACGATTACGCCTGATCGTTGAATTACCCGAAGGACGCGCTATTTCAACCGCCCGTTTTTTCAGCATCCATGACGGCAAAGAAGAAGCGCTGCTACCACCCGTAATCACCGGGCAAACCATTGAAGCGGATATCAAAAACCCGAAACGGGGAGTGGAATACTGTCTGCAATGGAGCTGGGAAGAAGAAGGCTTGATCAAAAAAGTAAGCTGTCTTTTCTAAGCGGCCATCAAACCGTCATCCAGCCCGTTTACAATAACAGGCTTGAATCAGCAGAACGATTATTTGAATTTTCAGCCGGGCAGACCGGATTTTTCAATCCAGTCTGCCCAGCTTCTCACCACCGCCTTGATCGCTCAAACATCGCAAACCATTGAATCTTCTTAAAGCACTCGCTGCGGTCAGCAGCATGACTTTCATATCGCGCATACTCGGCTTTGTACGCGATATCATCATCGCGCGGATTTTTGGCGCGGGCATGGAAACGGATGCTTTCTTTGTCGCATTCCGCATTCCGAATCTGTTGCGGCGGATATTCGGAGAAGGAGCCTTTTCACAAGCATTCGTTCCCATTCTCGCCGAGTACAAAAACAATCGCACGCCAGAAGAAACGCACGATTTCATCGATCACATCACGATGATCCTGAGCATCACGCTGTTCGTCGTCACTGTTATCGGTATTATCGCTGCGCCGCTGATTATCTATGTCAGCGCACCGGGATTCTCCGCCGACCAGGACAAATTCAATTTGACTGTGACGTTGCTGCAAATCACATTTCCCTACATATTATTTATTGCGTTGGTCGCTTTGGCCGGGAGCATACTCAACACATTCGGTAAATTTAACATTCCCGCGCTGACCCCCGCACTATTGAATCTATCCTTTATTGCTTGCGCGCTATGGCTCACCCCTTTGATTGATCCGCCCATTCTGGCACTGGCTTGGGCAGTTTTTATCGGCGGCATATTGCAACTGGCTTTCCAGATTCCTTTCCTCTTACGGCTTAAATTAATGCCACGGATCCGTTTTAGAAATCCGGACACCGGCGCTTGGCGCGTGCTCAAATTGATGGGGCCCGCTATTTTCGGTGTATCAGTGAGTCAAATCAGTCTGCTGATCAACACTATTTTTGCTTCATTGCTGGTTACTGGAAGCGTATCGTGGCTTTATTATGCCGATCGACTCATGGAATTTCCCGCAGGGCTGCTGGGCGTCGCGCTCGGCACTATCCTACTGCCATCGCTGGCACGGCATTACACCAGCAACAGCCGCGAAGAATATTCCCGCCTGTTGGATTGGGGATTACGCATGACCATCTTGCTGACTTTACCGGCAGCGCTTGCTTTCGCATTGCTGGCCACTCCCTTAATCACAACGCTCTTTCATCATGGCGCATTCACGGATCATGATGTATGGATGACACGCGAAGCTCTGATCGCCTACAGCGTAGGACTGCTCGGATTAATTCTAGTGAAAGTGCTCGCCCCGGCATTTTATGCGCGCCAGAACATCAAAACTCCGGTAAAAATCGCCATCATCACGTTAACTGCAACACAACTAATGAACCTCGCCTTCATCAGCTCACTCCAGCATGCCGGATTGGCGCTGGCCATCGGCTTGGGGGCATGCCTCAACGCCGGATTGCTGTATTACCAATTGCGCAAACAGGAAATCTACCAGCCACAGCCCGGCTGGCTCATCTTCTGTGTGAAAATATTGCTGGCATTAGCGGCAATGGGCGTTGTGCTATGGTTTGCAGCGGGAAGCGATGCCTCGTGGCTGACCGATTCGACATTATCACGCGCCGGACGTTTAAGCTGGGTGGTCGCAGCAGGCGCATTCAGCTATTTTGCCGCGCTCTGGCTGCTGGGATTCCGCCTGAAAGATTTCACCAAACAGCAGGCGTTTTAATCAATTTCGTATCGGTTTTCTTCATGCAGAATCTTCAGAATAAATTTCATTTTGACCAAAATAAATAGCTACACAGCTGCTCGGAAGCAGTCCCAGAAAATTATCAAAAACGGATATTGTACTGAACATAGAAAAGATCAGCCGAAACTCCTGGCCGTTGTTTCTGTAGAAAATTACCGCTAAACAGTTTTGAATAACCAACCAACACATCTTGATGACGGTTTACATGGAAATTCGCACGGAAATCGATTTGATCTCCGACATGACTGCCGGACTGGCCTGCTGGATCTCTCACTGAAGCTAAGCCAGAAGCGTTATATAAATAATCGGTATTATTCGCCAGATAGAATCTATGATACTGGGAGCTAAACGTAAACCATGGCATTGGATACAAGGTAAGTTGTGCATTGATATCATGTATGTTTTGACGTCCTACACTACCCAGGAAACCCATGTAGTAGAGCACAAACGGAAAAACTCATTAAATGTATTGCTTCTGCCATCATTGGATTTACTGTCACCGGAGGCAAAATCATAATGCACCCAAGCTTGGGGATTCATCGGCAAGGGTAAACGATAGCCCACGCCGCTCGCTACTGCAAAGGCGGAAATATCCAGATTGGACCGTTGGCCGAACTGGTACATACCTTCCAGCTCATACAAGAAATTGTCGATATTTCCAACAAACCGGCCACCCAAGGTATGGAAGTTTGAGTTTCCTTGCAAAATGTTTCCCGCTAACACATTGGCTGAGCTGAGGTTATGGCTGTTATTTAGGCTGAGGAAATAGAGATCAATTAAATGACCGGGTTTCGACTTGTTGGTAGCCCATAGGCCATAAAAATTCTGTTGCGTATCCCAGCTATCAACATTCCCTTTTTCAATAATCATCGGGCGCATCCAGAATGCATCAATGTCCCATGTCGGAGTGCGCCAGAAGGCTTTGACACCCTGGAAAGTTCTGCGTGTATTCGCCCAATCCAAAGTGGAAATCAATCTTTGTGAACCGTACATTAATTCTTGGCGGCCGACACGAACATAAACGGGACCATTATTAACACTGGCAACCTTTATATCGGTAAACAGATTGAGTATATCGGCATGATTTCTATCCGTTATGAGCGGAGGCAATTCAGAGCCGAAAGCACGCGCATCAATACCTTCCACAAACAAACGTACTTTATCTCTATACCATAAGTCCGCATGGACTCGTGTACGCAACATATGAAAGTCGTTATTAGTACCGGCTGCATTTAAACGGCTATCTGCTTCATGTGTGTAGCGATACCAGAAATTACCACCGAAGGAGAGCAACCAGCCGTCACCGAGATGCATTCTCTTGATTGGGTCAAAAATATCTTTTTCATGCCCTGCGGTATCCAGGTAACGAAAATCAATGTCGTATGCTGGGGTAGTCAGTAATGCAGATGGCGCATACGGTGCAACCGGTGGTTTTGCACGCTTATTTCTGGTCATCAAATCCCACAATGAATAATAACCTGGCCCGGTTGGTGGCAACATAAATAAGCCGGGGCGCGATGGCGCGGTGACTGGCGGAACTTTTGACATGTTGACAGTACCACTCGGTGCGCTGACACCAGCTGTAGCCGCAGCAGCGGTTGTTGCCGGTGGATTTGTATTTGCCTGCGCCTGAAAAGCCAGGCACATTATTCCTATGCAGCATAAACAGATTTTCAGGAGCAATTCACGCACTCTTGTTGGCAGGATTCTTCTTGACCACGTAGCTGTCGCCGATGAAGGTATCAAATAGCATAATTTTTTCATTAATTTCCTTCTATTTTAGATGCTTATGCCAGTGATAGATCCATGCAGTTGTGTCAGCAGCGGTTTACTGTCATGGCAATTATCCGCAGTGGTTTCAACGGCCGGTACTAAAGAATTTCTTTTGCTTAAGCCAGCTATGCTGTAAAGAGCATGCGGCTATAAGCAAAAGTATTTATCAAGAAATTGTCATTAGATATACGGTCTTTCGTTTACAGAGTAACTTCAAAAGTTACTTCGATTTCGACAGGCGTGTTAAGCGGCAAACTCATAACACCAACCACTGAACGAACGGATAGCCTGTCCGCACCGAAGACGTCACGAAAAAGCTCAGAGGCTCCGTCTGCCACGTTCGGGTGATCGATAAAATCATTCGAGACCGCCAAAAAGAAGCTGGTGCGGACGATACGCTTTATTTTATCGAGTGATCCTAAATGCTTACGAGCAACGGCGAGCGCGTTTAGTGCTGCCATACGCGCAGCTTCTCGTCCTTCTTTTGCATTCAGTTCCTTGCCGAGCTTTCCGATAAACTGCGGCTCGCGCCCTTTTAGCGGAAGCATGCCGGTGAGGAAGAGCAGATTGCCGGCCTGCACCGTCATTTCGTAAGCTCCGAGCGGCATCGGCATCGACGGCAGCATGATGCTAAGAGTCTTAAGTTTGAGTTCTGCGCTTACCATTTGCCGACATGTGCGCCGTTATCCACGTGCAGCACCTCCCCAGTAATAGCTTGCGCTTCCGTCAGATAAATGACTGCATCGACGATTTCTTTCGTGTCCGAAATGCGTCCCATGGGAGAAAGTGACTTAAGAAACTCCTTCGGGTTATCCTTGTGCAGTGGCGTATCGACAATACCGGCAGCAACAGTGTTGAAACGGATGCCCTCCTTTGCATATTCACTGGCAAGGTTTAGTGAACTTGCCGTTATGCCACCCTTAGTAATCATTGGAACCGAAGCGCTTAAACCAGCAATCGGATGTGTTACCAGCGAACTCGAAATACTAACGACGCTACCTCCAGATTTCTGTCTCAGCATCTGTTTGACAGCAAGCTGCGTGATATAGAGGAAGCCTTCCACATTAGTCGAAATCAGAGAGCTGAAATCCTCTGCTGTGTAATCGGTAAAAGGTTTCGATAAAAAGATACCGGCGTTGTTGACCAGCGCATCAATGGAGTCAAACCGGGCAACTGCAGTTTCGGCAACTTTCTCCGCTGTAGCGGCCTGTCCGATATCGCCATCGATTAACGCTAAATTGTCAGACTGCACAAGTTCTTTGGATTTGGTTACGTTGCGTGAAGTCGCAACGACATTGTAACCGCGCTCAAGGAAGGCGTTGACGACGCCCGCACCGATACCTTGTGAACCACCGGTGACAATAATAGTTTTTTGCTTAGACATAGGATTCTCCTTTTGAATTGATTTGACGCGAGAAGATTGTGCATCAAACAAAATTATTTGATTAGATGGAAACTTGTAGAATCGCTTTTCCATTTATGCAAAAATTGAACTTGCGATTTCCCGTGGTCTTGCTGCGGGAATAGGTGCAGTGCGCGCGGAGCAAATTTATTATGGTAGATTTGAACGATATCGCAATATTTGTAAAAGTGGCGCAGTTCAAAAGTTTCAGCCGCGCCGCTCAGGCTATGAGCATGCCTGTTTCAACGGTGAGCCGTGCTGTTTCCAACCTTGAAGTACAGCTTGGCGTAACCCTGCTGCATAGAACGACACGTAAGTTGAGCCTCACCCTTCAGGGCAACAATTATTACAATCAATGCAACAAAACATTAAGCGACCTATTTGATGCCGAAAGTATCCTGACGCAGATCCAGAAAAACCCAGAAGGCACGCTCAAAATCTCCGCGCCGCGAATTATGAGGCAGGAACCATTTTATAAGTTTCTTTCAGACTTCCAGAGAAATTATCCTAGTATCAAAATTGATCTTTTCATTACCAATTCCTATCTTGATTTGATAGCGGAAAACATCGATGTCAGTATCCGTTTTGGAGGATTGAAGGATTCAACGCTCATTACCAAGCGTATCGGTACGAGTATCCGTTATATCGTCGCAGCACCAGATTATTTAAAAGGGCAATCGCTTCCTTCTAACCCACAGGATTTAATGCAGCATCAATGCGTCATCCTTGGCGGGAGAAATAATGAGACGGAATGGGAGTTGGTAAATGGGCGCAAAACAGCGAAGGTGCAGGTAACTGGCTCTATGGCCAGCCGCGATTTTCAGTCAGTTAGCGACTTTACTTATCGGGGGCATGGGATTGGCTTGTTACCGATCACCTATTGTGATGAGCAAATCAGAAACGGAACACTTATTCGCATTTTGCCAGAATGGGCTTCTCCTGAAATTGTGGTCCATGCTGTCTATCCGACAAGGAAATTCCTGCCTTCACGACTTCATGTCTTTCTTGAAGCTTTAAAGGTATGGGAAAGTCCATTTTGGCTATTTCTTGCCCATTCCCAAAAAAACAGGAAAGCTTGATACTTTAAGAAATTGAATAGCATTAACACATTGTTTATAAGACAAATAACCCCGCCACAAGCAGCGGGGTATTTTTGCTCAGAACAACGCAAGCTGATAATCCAAGTGCAGTTTCTGATCTGTCTTATCTTGATTTTGTACATAATTATCAATCACCTGCTCATCTCCATGCTTGCCAACTGTACTTGCAAAATAACCATCAGTCTAAAACTCTCCACCCCGAAGCTTCTTCTTGCCGGACGTCGCGCTCGACACCATTCTAATAGGCGTGGTTTTATGGTTTGCGGCAGGAAGCGATGCCTCGTGGCTGGCCGATTCGACATTATCACGCGCCGGACGTTTAAGCTGGGTGGTCGCAGCAGGCGCATTCAGCTATTTTGCCGCGCTCTGGCTGCTGGGATTCCGCCTAAAAGACTTTATGCAGCGGCAGGCATGTAATTCACTCAGCCAGCTGGTTCATCAGTCAATTACAGACCAACAATATCTAGAAATACCCTGCATAAACATCTTATACAAATTTTATCAAGCGATTTTCAGCAAGAAATTGTGCAACAACATACAGCCATTGCAAAAAAACCTGGACAGTCAGATCGATTATTACAATAATGAAAAATGCAAGAACTCATCAAGGTCATGCTTGTAAATGAATACTCCTATGGAGACTTCGCTCAATGGGAAAGAAATTGGCAACAACAAGGACCTGAATCAATTTTGATCAAGTAGATACTTATGTGAGATTGAAATTGAGCTGATTATCTTTCTTTTGAAATATTCCTAAAAACTGGGATACTGATGCATAATTATCGCTTTCCCACCCTTAGAGCCAGCATTAACACTCTAGTATTTCTGATTATTACTGCCAGCATAATCATCGGCTTCATCGCACACCAACTCTATGGCCATGGGTTACAAGCCCAGACTGTAAAAACTACTGATGTAGTTGAAAAAATCTGCCAAGAGACTCAATCTCAATATCATCGATCCGTCCCAGACAAAGAATTAAAAATTGATTTGGCAAGCACTATCTTGGAGTTGCTATTGTCATTGGCGTCCGGCGTAGAGGGAGGCATCTGGAGCGAGCAGGGCGGATTTGTCGCTTACGCTTTTCCGACTTACGAGGGCGGTCATAAAAAAGACACACCGCAAGCCGAACAGGCTCATATCACTCAATTTTCTCAAGAAGCGTTGAGCCTCAAACAAAAAGTTTCCTATCAAAGAATAGGTGAGCGAGATCTGCTCATTTTTTCCGCTTGCCCTCTTACTGATCACGAATCAGTCTGGGTCATGACACGCCTTGATGTACGAGCCACTTATGTTGCAGAACGTTATGCAATGGCGCTAGGGGTATTTGCATTGGTGATTTTTATCATCGGTATATGGCATATTTTCATGCTGCTCCGCTGGTCTCGCCTCCTTGATTCCATGGCCACCAGCATCGCAAAATCTCTTCCCAGCGGCGGGCAAATCATCGCAAGCAGCGGTTACCGTGACCTGGATCAGATTGTAAATGCATTCAATACATTCAACACACAAATCAAATCAGCTTTGGAACATTCCATGAACCTCGAGCGCAAACTGCAACACGCGGAACGCAGCGCTCTTATAGGGCGCATGGTAGCAGGCTTAGCGCATGAAATACGTAATCCCTTGGGAGCAATACGTCTGAAAGCGGAGAATGCATTGGCGGGAGACATTGAGCGCCGCACCATTGCTCTGACCTTTATTTTGAAACAGATAACCAGATTAGAGGAATTATTAGCACGCCTGCTTTCATTAGTACGATCCATAAAACCAGAAATACAGAAAATTGATATTTCTGTATGGTTGAATGAAGTAATCGGCCTACATCTCGAGAAAGCGCATAGTTCCGGCAAAGCGTTGAAATTTCAGTCGATGACGGAATACTGGTACTTCGATCCGACTTTGATGACAGAAGTCTTGGATAATCTGATTCAGAACGCACTTCAGCATACCCGGCACGGCGATTCGGTGCAGATTTTATGCACACGGAAAAGCAATATCCTAAGCATCCAAATAACTGACACCGGCTCAGGAATTCCCATGGAGCTTCGCCATCACTTATTTGAGCCTTTTGTAAGCGCACGTCATGGCGGCATTGGCCTTGGATTGGCACATGCTCACGATATTGTCAGCGCACATGGAGGTACATTACGCTTACTTGATCAGGCAACAAGCACTACCTTTGAAATAGAGCTGCCATGGCAAGAATCTTAATTGTCGAAGACGATAACGATTTTCGCGAAGGTTTGGCAGAGACCATAACCGACATGAATCATGTACCGTTTGAAGCTAACTCATGTTTTTCCGGTCTGGATGCCTTGCAGCAACATAATCCCGATCTGATCATTCTGGATCATCGACTCGGTGATGCCGATGGTCTCGAGTTTCTTCGCCACATGAACAAGCGGGTATATCCAGTTCCTCCTGTTATCATCTTAACTGCTTTTGCAACCGCCGCAGATACGGTTGAAGCCATCAAACTAGGCGCATTCGATCATCTTCTGAAACCATTAAGCCGTAACGATCTCATTAGCACCATTGAACGCGCACTACAATCCGGTAAACACGAAGAAATTGTAAAATCATCCTCCATCATTTTGGACTCCAACGATGTGATTGGAAATTCCGCGGAGATGCGAAAAGTGCTGAAGCTCATTGGGTTAGCAGCGGTCAGCAATGTAACTGTTTTATTTCTTGGCGAAACGGGTAGTGGTAAGGATGTGCTTGCCCACTTATTGCATAAAGCAAGCCATCCAGCCAATGCGCCTTTTGTTGCCGTCAATTGCGCCGCCATTCCGGCGGAATTACTGGAAAGTGAGTTATTCGGCCATGTTAAAGGCGCTTTTACAGGAGCAATTAGCAATCGCATCGGCCGTTTCGGGCAAGCTCAAGGCGGAACACTGTTTTTGGATGAGATAGGCGATATGCCTTTGGCAATGCAGGCCAAATTACTGCGAGTAATTGAGAGTAAGCGTTTTACACCCGTTGGCTCAACTTAGGAAGATGTCGTAGATGTGCGACTGGTTGCTGCGACTCACCATGATCTGGCAGAGCAGGTCAACCGCAACCATTTCCGCGAAGATCTTTATCATCGTCTGCATGTTTTTCCTATACAAGTGCCTGCGCTACGTGACCGGCCAGAGGATATTCCTGCATTAGCTACTCATTTCTTGAATTATTTTTCAAATCACACCAAGAAATTATCCAGCGCCGCTTTGAGCTTACTCAGCTCGCATAGCTGGACCGGGAATGTACGCGAATTACGCAATGTAATTGAACACGCATGCGTTACTGTACGTGGTACTACAATTGAAGAAAACGATATCAGAAACCAGCTTCATCCGTCGCCTAAAATCGAGATCTCCACTGACGAACTATTGCAATTACCACTCTCTGAAGCGGTTTCAGCACTTGAGCGCATGATGATTCAACGGGCCTTGCGAGCAAGTCAGAATAACCGCGCTGAAGCTGCGCGCCAATTAGGTATACATCGGCAATTATTGTATGCAAAACTAAAAGAATACGATATCGATTAGTGTCTGAGAAACGGACATTCTTATGTCTGCTATACCGACACAGCTCAAACACAAAAACAATTAACCAATTGTAATTAAATAGTATTTAACTGTCATATTCGTTGCTCATCGTGGAAAAGGAACCCCCTTTAATCATATGAGCGGAAAATGCCATGAAAATCGATCCCCCTAATAACTTCTCGCTTCGAGCGAAGCGGTTATTGGCATTTGCGTACACCGCAAATGCCAGTAAAAATGCTCTTCCTTGGCCGTCAGTAATAAGTTTAAAACAAAGACTACTTGCAAAAGGCGCTGATATAAGAGCGCTTTCATTTGCATTATTCTTTGTTTTCATTGAATGCGCGGTTGCAGAAACGCATCAATATTACGAATTCAGATCACAGATATCTATCACGAAACTAGACATTATTGATCGATGGGATTTAAATCTTTTCACCTCTGAAAAT
>NZ_JAIEME010000049.1 GCF_019752415.1 Nitrosomonas sp. | reverse complement strand
GCCTGCTGCTAAATTTAATTTCTGGGCTAATAATTGTGTGGTTGTTTGACATTGTTGATAGTACGGATCGCCTTTGTCGATCATGCTTTTCTTCCACACGACAGCTTTCTTGTCGAAGGATTCTTGATCTAATGAAGGCAAAACCTTGCTTTCTACCTGCTTAACTTGATTTTTTGGTGTCACATCAATTTCAACAATCCTTTCAGCCTCATCCTGATCGTAAATTCCAGTGAATCCAAAGGCCAGCCGTGCCGCCTGTATCATAGCTTTGTGTCGCAGCATGCGGCGCGGGTGTGATTTCCATGCTGGCGATGTGTCGCGCTTACATTCGTCCATATACTCAGTTGCGCTGGTTGGGTGTGTCCTGTCTTTTCTGTAAATTATGCAGGTGCAACTTTCCGCATCAGATTTAAAATCCATCCCATCAAATTGGGCATGAGTGTTCATAATTCGGGACCATCCATCGACCCCAACAACCGGCACAATTCCGCCCTTATCCGGGAAAGCAAAAATTTCACGGGTGAAAGGATTTAAACCGTATTGATTTGCAACAATAAGCAGCGCTGTCATTTGTTCGTCGGTAACCTGAGTATTGCTTTTAAATGCAGTCGATTTAAGGGTTTCAGACAATCCAGAGCCATCACCCATGTCAAATTGCGACGCAAGCTTATTTGTTAGTGTTGCTAATGCTGTATTCATATTTTCTCAATCTCGTAATAAAGTTTCCCAAGCGATTCAGAAACTCCGATTAATTTTTTCTTTTGCTTTTCGTCCTGAGCTTCTTCACTCTCTAATTCAAATGCTTTCTCGAGCGCATAGACTGCATTCTGTGCACCGTAATTCTCGATAAGTGAGCGAAACTGGGCGATGTATTTATCGTAGACTTCATCAGCCATTAAGCTTGATCGCCGAAAATGTCAGGCTGAACCGGCACAATCTTAAAGTCATCAATCTTTAAGTCGCCAAACACTGCTTTGATATAAAACCATGCTGCCCACTCGCTTAGAAATTCTTCCTTTGGGGTAAACCAAACTCCGTGATTTACCCGGAATTTGAACCTATTCATTCCGCTCCATCCTGTACGCCTGCTCTTGTTTAAAGGTCTCAAGGTCTTGATCCATTTTCCCGATAACAGATACCAGCACAATCACAGCAATAATCGCAAACAAGACTGATTTAAACGTGTTGTATTGTTCGACTGCTTTAAATTTCTTCATATCACGCATGAAGTAGATTCTTTCTTGTGTTCTCATGATTCACCTCTTAGTTTTTATCAAAGCAGGATCACCCGCTTTGATTGCCTTGCCAATATCAATTAGTCTGCTGATTTGCTGCAAGTTGCATCAACGTGATTGGTCATTTTTGCGCCCTTAACGTTATTGGCCAGAGCCAAGCCGTTTTGATCTGCGATGAATTGCTCACATAATGCCTCGCTTGCAAATCCATTCTCACTAACCGGCAATACTTGCACTGCTGATGTATTGCTTGCTGCGATTTGTCTCACGCCATTTGCTACCCATGATTCGGCAGAAGCGAAAGCTGAAACTGACATAAGTGCTGCTACTAATATTGCTTTTTTCATTTTATTCTCCAAAGTTAATTTTGATACCGATTCACCGGCGCTTCCGCGCTTAAGGTGTCTCGATGTGAATAATATTACCATCAAGGTAATAACAATGCAATAGGTAATCAATATATTTACTCAGGTAATGTGATTGGGTAATTTTGGGCGAAAAAAAAGGGCAATTAAGCCCTTGTTTTAAAGTGATTATTTAGTTACTGTTCTGTGCTGTTATTATTATCGTCATCACGACTTGCGGTTATCGCTTCGTAGATTTTTCGTATTCGCCTACGCTCTTTTTCTGATAAGTTGGTAATTAAACCAATTAACCTGTACAGCTCAGTTTCTCCCGTGTCGAGAGATTTCCTCCTCTCAGCTACTGGCGGTAGATTTGCGCTATCGTCTAGCCATCCCGGCTCTAATCCGCAAGCAAGTTCAATCTTCTCAGCCATATCATCACCAATAATTTTGCCATGCAGGTATCTTGAAACCAAGCTTTGAGCTATTCCGGTTTTCTCGCAAAAAACGCGCTGCTTACCTTCAAACTCTGAATTTATAAGGTAGTTTAGTTTGCGGCTCCTAATTCCATTATCTTTTTTGGGCATTTTACACACCTCTATATATATAGTTCTTTTGATTTTTTCGCTCTAGTAGTTACCATTACGGCGATCTAATAGTTACCTTTAGGGTAATTATTATAATTATAACCCTAAAGCCAGTATGTGCGTTAGCAAACATAACGGGTAATAAATAGTAATTTTCGTATCGTTTAAAATAAATATTCCACTGATTAGCTTAATGTGGTAATATATTACCCTATGAATAAATTTAAACGATACTTCAAAAAACTAAACAAGGCTGACCAGGCCGCCCTTGCTGCATTCTGCGGATTATCCCTAGGTTATATCGCGAAGGTAAGAGCGGGAAAACCTGGTCAATATCGATTCGGAACGGTTGCGTGCTGCAAGATCGAAGAATTCTCAAAAGGTGTTATCACCCGGCAGAATCTTCGTAAAGATTGGAAAGCACAGTGGCCAGAATTGAACGTTAAAAACGATTAAAGATTTATGTTCACTATCTCCATAGAGAACTCACCGCACCAGCCTGTGCAACCTACATTGCATTGCCGGAAGGCTGGATTAATTCATAGTTTTCTCGCGGCCACCCTCCGCACTTCACAGCCAACCGGTTACCTATCCTTTCCGGTTGGCTGTTTTTTTTGGCCTGAACAAATGAACAAATCTCTTAAGGTTGTTGATGATAATGGATATAACTTTGAGGCATACATAGCCGAAAAAGAAGCTGCAACCAGGAAACCTATTTCAAAAAAGATACGTTTCAATATATTTAATTTTGTGGAATTTGTTGGCGGCAGCCAAGGCAATTAAACGGTGAACAATAATGCCAAATAGATTACTTAAGGAAGGTATTTGTACGTCAGATGCCATCAATATGCTGTCTAGTGACAGCGAGGTGCTGTTCTATCGATTGCTTGTTGTTGCAGATGATTATGGACGTATGGATGGCCGGGTGCAGATCATTAAAAGCCAATGTTTTCCTCTTAAAGATTCTTTTACTGCGTCAAAAATTGAAAAACTTCTTATTGATCTTGAGGAGGCAACGCTAATAACAACATACAAAGTTAACAACAAACCATTTTTCATAATAAATAAGTGGGAACAGAGGGTAAGAAGCAAGGAAAAATACCCTTCTCCTGAAAGTGTAGATAAAACAGTCACTAATGAGATTGACGGCAATCCGCTGACAGATGACTGCAACAATAAGTCAGATGACGGCTTGGGTTTGGGTTTGGGTTTGGGTTTGGGTTTGGGTAAGGGTAGGGGTAGGGGTAAGGGGGCTTCTGTCGAAGCTGTGAAAATTAATATTCCTGAGCAGGATTTAGTTTCTCAAGAAATTTGGAATGAATTCTTAAAACTCAGAACAAAACTCAAGGCAGTCAATTCTCCACTGGCAATCAAATCTTTGATTACTGAACTTAAGAAGTTAAAAGATCAAGGTAACGATCCAAATGATGTGGTTAGTCAATCGATAAGGTCAAGCTGGAAAGATGTTTATCCGGTTAAAAGCAGAGATTCTCCAAAACGTAATGAGAACAACAAGATTGATTTTAATCGGCAGCAAACCGAGCTTGCAAAGAGAAGATTATTCGGCCAATCAAATCCGTTGGAAAAGGACATAACTCATGAAGCAACAGCACTTTGATGAATTTTGTGAATTACTTGATACCGTTTCCGAGCAGTACGGAAAGACCATGACAACAAGCTTGAAAATACTCTATTGGCAAGGTCTACATGATGTTGATTTTGAAGCTGTGCGCGATGCGCTTTTCCGGCACATACGCAACACAGACAAGGATGGCGACTTCATGCCGAAAGTCTCAAACATTCGCAAGATGATCGAAGGAAGTACCGAGGATTCCTCGTTAGTTGCTTGGGCGAAAGTGGATAAAACTTTGCGTTGTGTTGGCACTTATCAATCCGTTGTTTTTGATGATCCAATCATCCATCGAGTAATTTATGACATGGGCGGATGGGTATCATTAGGCACAAAAACAGAAGATGAATGGCCATTCGTTGGGAAAGAGTTTCAGACTCGTTACAGGGGCTTTAAATCGCGCGGTATAGCGCCTGAATATCAGTCTCGTTTGATAGGCATGGCAGAGGCGCATAACTCGAAAGAAGGGTACCGCATTGATCCTCCTAAACTCATCGGTGATGTGGAAAAAGCCAAGCAAGTGATGAGTAAAGGACTCAACCAGATCGAATTCAGCTCAGGCGTTGGAATACAGAGAATGCAAAAGGATTTGCATAATGCCGTGGGCGCCTTGAGTTTCGTTAAAAACACAGACGCGGCGTAATCATGGAACAAGAAAACAAAACAATTAGATTTTCAACCGTTCACGAGATACGTTTTATCGAGAACATTGGGCTTAATCAGTTCGGTAGCGACAATTTATACAATCGAAAAACGCTTCTCAGGAATTACATTAAAGCAGCAGAAAAGCGCTCTTACTGGGGAAGCATTGATAAGGATATTGTTCTTTCAACTGCGCAAAAATTACTAGGTGAGGTGGCAAATTGAGATTCGTTCTTTTCTGGATTGTTCTGTCATTAATGATTTATTCGTATCGTTATATTTTATCTAAAAATGAGAAAAAGACCAGCTTAAAGCAAGGAAAAAATGTTTTTGTTTCATGTTCTATTTCAACGGTTTTAATCGGTTCACTTTATTTTTTAAACAACATTCAAGGATTATAAGAAATGAGATTTTTACTAATTTTGATTGCAGTATTTTTTGTAACAGCGTGCGGAAGAATCGAGACTGGCAATGTCGGCGTGCGCGTTAACGGATTCAACAAGCAGGTGCAGGAAAACGAGGTTCCAGCTGGATTTTATATCGCTGTAGTTGATTCTGTTAGCCAGTACGTTACGAAAGAAACTGAGCTCGCTTTGGATAATTTGAAGCCAAAAGCCAAGGACAATCTGTCATTGACAGACCTTGATGCAAGTATTTTTTACACGGTTAATCCGGATAAAGTTGCTGATCTGGTTATCAGGTATTCTGGAATGTCACCAAAGAACGAAGATGACGGACTTTATTACCCTGGGTTCGGGTTGCTTGAACGGTTAACCAGGGGAGTTATTTACGACACTATCGCGCACTTTGAATCATTAACTCTACATACAAAACGATCTGAGGTCGAGGCGGCAATTCTGAAACAAATTCAAGATGAATTAGATAAGACTGACCCAGGCGTTTTTTCTGTGACTAAGGTTGTGATTCGCCAGGTTGTTACCGACCCGGCTCTTGAACAAAGCATTCGGGCTGCGGTGCAAATGCAGAAACAAGTTGAAGCAAAGCAAAATGAACTTGAGCTGGCAAAAGCTGAAGCGGCAAGAATGATTGTTGAAGCCCAAGGGACCGCAGATTCAAACGACATTATTTCAAAGTCATTAACACCTTCTTACCTCAGATACAAAGAAATCGAAGCGATGCAGAGTTTTGCTCATGAGGGGACGCATACCGTTGTGTTGCCATCCGGCATTAATCCGCTTGTAAGTATCAAGTAAGAAATAAAGTGGCGCATCAAATCGGTGCGCCACGCTTATCAAATGCAGCCAGCGGATGATCCTTCTAAGTACAGAGCACCGACAGTAAAGGAGGCTGCTGATTATATCGAAATGTGTTTTACCCGCGAGTACAAATTTAGCTGCATCGCTTTCTGGCGAAGATTGTACGGCGATCAACTGGCAGATCAGATCATGAATGAATTGAAGGCAAGAAATCGCAAAAATAAAAAGGATCTGGATAAATGAAAAAAAGATTAATTCTTGAGTTGACTTCTATTATCTCTGCACTTGTTTTTATCTATGTGGTTGGATTTGTGATCTGGTGCATTTCTTGGTACGCAGATTCGTATGCGGCGTTTAAAGGGGCGATTGGGTGAGTATATCTGCTTACTACAATGAATTTGATCCAAAAGCAGCGGCATGGTTAAGGCAATTAATAAAGAACGGCAACATAACACCAGGGGAAGTCGATGAGAGAAGTATTGAGGAAGTTAGAGCAAGCGACCTTGTGGGATTCGATAGGGTGCATTGGTTCAGCGGAATTGGAACATGGGACTATTGCCTTAACCAATCAGGATGGGGAGGCAAGCCAGTCTGGACAGCAAGCCTCCCTTGTCAGCCATTTAGCACAGCCGGCAAAGGTCTTGGAAAATCAGACGAACGCCACCTCTTGCCGCACTTCCTTGAATTGGTCAGACAGTGCAAGCCTGACACAATCTTTGGTGAGCAGGTTGAAGCAGCAATTAAGCATGGCTGGCTCGATGATCTACAAACAAACATGGAAGCAGAAGGATACGCCGTTGGGCACTGTGTATTGGGCGCACACAGCATCGGCGCGGCGCACATCAGACAACGATTGTACTGGGTGGCCGACAACAGCGGCGCGAGATCACAAAGACGGGAAGGAGCAGAACGTACCGATAAACAGTTTATTGGGCAGGACTGTTTGGCTGACGGGATGGCCAACACCGAAAGTTCAGGATCCAAAACACCATCCGCAGAATGCTATGAACAATCTAGCGAAGGGTCACCAGATGCATTTGCCGCACGCGGCGGGGTTATCAGGATGGGCGACACCGAACACAATGGACGTATTGCCAGCGAGATCAAAGGAAGCACTTTACAAACAAGCTCGGTCGGGCGGGAGGAAGGGGAGGACATTCCCTTCGAATCTAAGGGAGCAAGTAGACCCTGCCCAGCAACAGATTTATCAGGACGCGAAGAACGGCAAGGAATTGACTGGATCTACTGCCGAGACAACAAATACCGGCCAGTTAAATCCGGCATTAAGCCGCTGGTTAATGGGATTGCCAGAGGAGTGGTGCATAGCTGGAATCCAGGCGAGTCGATCAATGCCAACGAAACGCAAGAAGCGCGAGTCATGAGATTAAAAGGTTATGGCAACGCAATACAGGCGCAAACCGCGATTGCATTTATTAGTGCTTACATGAGTATTTAAAAATGACCCAATCCCAAGCCACAGCAAGACCAAAGCGCAATCCGATTGCGAAGATAGTCGTTTTGATTAGATCGGAGCAGCAAAAAGAGCTGTTGGCAAGCAAGATAAGTAATTTGCCGGTTGATGAAGATAGGCCAATCCAGATCGTTATAAGCGAGCAGACAAAGGCGCGTGGGCTGGATCAAAACGGCCTGATGTGGCTGAGGATCGGTGAGATTGCGGAGCAAGGATGGATTAATAATCGTCAGTATGACAAGGATTGCTGGCATGAGTACCTTGGCAAAAACGAAATGCCGGAAGAAGTCGAATTAAAAGACGGAACTATTCGCAGCAAGTGGGTGGAGCAGATTGACGGAAGCATGAAAGTTATATCAACAACTTTGTTAAGCGCAAGATGTTTTGCTGAGTACGTGACTATTATTGAAGCTTTTGGCTGTTCTTTGGGTGTTATGTTTAGCGCAAATCCTCGGGAGTTTTAATAATGAATGAAGAAATAGACGAAGATTATATTGATAACGTTTGCGACGACCTGAGATGTCAACTGATTAATTTGCTCAATAACAAAGGTCAGGATGATTATGACAATGCCTCTCAGGTAATCGGGCATATCGGCGTCATGATTGATCAGATGATCGACGAAGATGAGTAAAGAACAACGTCACATGGTTCGCGTTAAAGAATTGCCATGCTGCTTATGCGGGGCACATGAACCAAGCGAAGCCCATCATATTTTGGAAGGGCGTATCCCGGGGAGGAAGTCACACGATTTTTGTACTATACCCCTTTGTGTTGATTGTCATAGGGGCAAAAATGGTGTGCACCAGGATAAAACAATGCTGAAAATCATGAAAGAAAACGAGCTTAATTTGTTGGGCGAAACGATCAAAAAACTTTACGGTAAATCATGATGAATGTTGCTTACATAATATGCGCTTTAAATATCGGTCTTATGGTAGCTGCTGAGGGGGATGTTGCTAGAGGATTCTATTTTCTAATTGCAAATTTATGGCTGATGCTTGGCGTTTATTTAGCACACAAAAAGTAAATAATCACATAACCATCACATAACAATGTATAATATAATCAAAGTGTTGCGTGATAAAATGATAAATAAACGGATTGTAATATGATAAAAATAAGCGAGCCAACGCAGCAGGAATTAGAACAAGGCTATCAAATCTGTCCGTGTAAGCATGGTGTTCATTTATTAACCGCTGGCTTCGATGTTGATACGACGATGTGTCAGGGCTGTATGCGAGAAATTGCTGATATTGATGATTTTAAAACTGCGGATGCTGTGAGGATTTTATTAAAATGAGGATAGTAGGAGAGAAACATTACATAATAAATGCCATGAAAAATTCATCTGTTGCGCTTGGTATGTCTTTGGAGTTGTGGGCAAATAAAGGCACTCACGGGGAAGGTGTGCAGGAGCTGGTAACTATAATTAACGCGGCTTCAATACAATTAAAGAATATATGCCGTGCATGTGAAAATAAAAATAATAATGGTGTGTAGATAATGAGATTAAGCGAAAAAGGCTGTGCGCTACTGATTTAAATTAAACTTTGGGAAGGTGTCGCATGAAAAAATCTGATTTGTATAGAGAATGGGCGCGCGTGCTGGATATGTGCGATGGAACCAAGGTTAAACCAGAGGAATGTTGGGGATACATGGGTTTAAAGAGCGATGGCAAACTTGAGCCATCATTTAATGAGCCTCCCTTAGAGAATTATTTCTTCGCGGTTGCGATACTTGAAGATAAGCCGGTATTTGTTGGCGATGGAATTTATCATAAATCAGGTCTATATACTGTGATTGGCATAAACACGAGAATTATGTGTATTAGTGATTACTCATGGAATCCACCAAAGAAAACATTCTTGCTGAATGGTGAGGAGTTGCCTTGCCCGATATCTGGTAAAGCAAGAAGCAGATTAACTATCCATTGTGAATTTGATGAGATACAGAACGAAATTGCATACATTAATTTTCATGGAAATTTCGATGCAAAAAAAGTATTAGATCATTTAATGAGTGTATTTAAAGAAAACACAAAATGAAAGTCATAACAGAAGAAGATTTGATTATTGCAAAAAATATACACCGCGAAGCTAACAGTGCTATGGGTGTACGTCTTATAGATTATTTTCTTACTCACAAACTTCAAGAAGTCGACACACTAACAGTCAGCAAATTGAGGCCTATGTCTGATGCAATCACATGCAATGATCCGATGGCGGCTTATCATATCGAAGAAAAACGCATGTTGCAGATTGAATTAGATTGTTTGACTGGCAAATGGGATACGTTGATAGGTCAATGTGGTGATAGTGAGTTTATGGGATTTGAGTTAATGGTCACTTACAAACCAGAATTAATCGGAGACGGTGAATAATCTCAGCAAATGAGAACTAACAAAGAAGCGTTTTTTAATTCAGTAAGAGCGCTTTTTTGTTGGTGAGTAGAAATACTGGCAACGTCCGCATGGTAGCGCTGCGTGAAACTCGCGGAAGGAGGTAATCCCGTTCGATTCGGGTCGCCATGCCGCCAACGTGTTGGTGCATAGCGCAGTGATGATGCGTAAATAGGGGCTGTTCCCGACGGGGTTCGCGGTTCGAGTCCTCAGCGATGCTAGGTGCTTAAAAGATTTTGCAAATAAAGACTTTCGCAAGCGGAATTCATTAACCGCCACCAACAGCCTATAAATGGACCATTAAATTTGTTCGATGTGACGCAACGCCAACGGATTTAAGGAAGATAGCAGACAAGCTAGAGGAATTAAACGGAAAATGAGAGTTAATCTATGGATTATTTAAGTATGTACTTATGGGGTTTAACGACAGGTTTGGTCATAGCTCGAATAATTGTATGGTTCCATACCGGTAAATGATACTTGCGCTAGACCTTGGTAATGAGTTCGGCTGGGCAATAAAGCAAAGCGTAACGATTGATAGCGGTTGGGAAAGATTAACGAGCGGCAAATGCCATACAGGCAAGAAATTCGAGTTATTTGAGCATTGGACTAGAGAGTTAAATGATATCGATCTATCGGCCATCTATTTTGAGGATGTAAAGCGGCACAACGGACTGCACGCAGCAAGGGCGTATTGCGGATATCTTGCGGTTTTGCAGATGTACGCATATAAGCGCGGCATATCGTGCATGGGTGTGGGGGTGGGGCAGATTAAGAAGTTTTGGACAGGAAGCGGACGCGCAACTAAAGAAATGATGATAACAGATGCAAACAAACGCGGATTTCAAACGCGGAATGACAACGAGGCCGATGCTTTGGCCTTGCTGCACTATGTCTGCAGACTTAATTTTAACGCAGTATGAATTGTTGCTATAAACAGAATTTGAAAGATTTGTCTCAAGGGCTTGGAGATTATCGTAATTTGTATTGCATGTCATGCGGCGCTCATAGTTATTCGGGCAAGCAATACTCAAAAACCGAATGGGAAAATTATGTTAATGGATGCGGAAAATCTGTAACCGGGGCGCAATTAGATTTGTTATTTTGAGGTTATCGTGATGGACGAGTTTATATATTTTTGGACTTATTAACATGGCAACCATAAACATAACAACAGATATCAAAGAGGCTCAGAGAGCGCTTGACGTGGTCAGTAAGAGGCAGATACCTTTTGCAACTGT
>NZ_JAIEME010000085.1 GCF_019752415.1 Nitrosomonas sp. | reverse complement strand
TGCTACAGAGCCTTAATAAACTCTCTTTGCTCAGTGCGTATATTTTTAGTGCCCGGCTGAAACAAGAACGGTGCCAGTGATTGCACATAGCTTGCTCCCATATTACCTTCCAATTTATTATGCCTGTCTCTCGAACCAGGAAGCAACTTAGTTATGAATCCGTTGGAACAAATCTCATCTGCTTCTCAGGCTTTCCGGGAAGAAAAGGCGTAGGTTTTCCGTTCACCCAATTCGCATGTCCACTACCATAATAGGGAGAAAGCGGGTGCCCGCTTTGCCCACCCGGCATATCCAGATAGCCTTGCTCTTCTTTACCGGGGGCGACTACCGAACGTTGTGAAGCGCCAAAATCAGGAGTTTGGACACGCGGCATATTGTGATCGCCGGGTAGCGGATCTCTTGGCATATCAAGCCATCTTGCAATCCATTCGGGAAGTTTCTGACTGAGTGGGTGCCGGATACGTGCTGCATTCACTTCGCCCCAGTTCCGTTCAGTAATGCTGCCATCCTGTTGCATTTGCGCTGCGATTCTCTGGGCAGAAAGATAGAGTAGCTCTTCCCAGTTTTTATAGGTTGCTGGAAGCAGATGCTGGGGCCGCTGTTCGATCAATTGCCATGTAATCGACTCCGCCTGACTGAGTCGAGGCAACTTAAATGCAGCATCATTTTGTCTGACGTGTGCAGCAAACCCATCAAGGATAGTCTTCATAACCTCATAGCGATATGCGCGTACTGCCAGATAGGCAATAGAATTTGAGGATGCTTGTTCGTCCCAGTCTTTTAATGCTTTTTCCATATCAGAAACCCATGGCAGAGCGTTGTCAGCTGAATCCAGTGTTGTTGTCAGCAATTGATACCACTTCGATAATAATAGTGCGCGATGGTCCAATTGGATTGCTAGTAGGTCTTCAATAGTGAATTGCTCGCGCGCAAATAAACTGTCGCGAATTTGCGTTGCCCTCGCGCCTAGATCGTAACCGCCATTGCCTATAAGTTCTAACTGATTGCCGGAAACGGTGCGCGAATTGGCTGACCATAGCCGATGCGAAGCGGGATTAGTAATCAGCGGGTATTGCTCTGGATTTAGCCAGCCATCCCAGCCGGTATTAGGGTTAGTCCAATCAGCAGGCAACTGCGGATCATAGTTGCCGGATCGGGCAGGAATGCGCCCGGCAAGCGTCCAACTGATATTGCCACTGCGATCGCCGACAATAAAATTTTGTACCGGGATGCCGGTTAGTTGAGCAATTTTTACCGCTTGCTCGGCGGTGTTTACTTGCTCCAGTTCAATTAATTTAAGATTAATTGCTTCGGGCTTAAGTGCCGTCCAGACAAGCGCCAATGGGGTTTTATCATGATCTTTTGCCATGATTGGCCCCCATTCGGTTTCAGAAATATTGAGTATTTTTGCCGGAGCATTACGGACATAAATTATCTCTTGAATCATATTGATTGGCTTCCAACCTGCTGAACCAAGATAGCGTGTTTTATCGTTTTCATCGAAATTTATCCGCACCCAATCGGAAAAATCACCGTAACTATTGGTAAAACTCCACGCAATATGGCGGTTTGAGCCGATAATAATGGATGGCACACCTGGTAGGCTGATGCCGGTAATGTCATGAAGCTGGCCTGGAGATGCATCGGAAGGATAAATAAGCCGTGACCGGAACCATAAATTAGGTACGCGTAATGTCAAATGCATATCGTTGGCTACCATGGCAGATCCACCGGCTAATGTGCCGGAAACCGCAAAACTATTACTGCCTGGTGTCTGCTCAGTGCTTAAGTGATCGTCTTTGAATAAATGCTCATCCAAGTCTTGCAGATTAATGTCCGTTACTGACGGAAGTTCCGGCAATACAGAAGGTTCATCGATGAGTGGTGCATCCCAACTCCCTGAGTGCGTTGTCAGAAATTGATAAACTGGATCGGATAGTGATGCGCGCATGCTGGATAGTTTCAATTCACGATAAATATTTGACTCATTTAGGGTGAAGAACATGGCATATATCACCAGAATGCTGTCTTCATTCCGCCATGCGATAGGTTGAGTTTGTGCCAGTAAGTAAGGGAACGGGCGTACGGTTAGTGTAGAGATGCCTTTGTTAACACCAAGCTGGTAAGCATCGAGTAATTGCCGTTGTTCCACTGGAAGTTGATTCAATACTGCTGCCGCGCGTGCACGCATGCGAAATGGACGTGCCTTGCGATCATGTGTGAGTGCGGCGGTACCAAATAATTCAGACAGTTCACCCGCAGCTTGCCTGCGCATTAAATCCATTTCAAAGAATCGTTCTTGGGCATGAATGTAGCCCATAGCCATCGTCAGATCCAATCTATTTCCACCGGTTATGGTGACACTGCCTAGCTCATCTCTGTCGACAAATACAGGAGCGGATAATCCAGGAAGCGCTGTTGTCCCGTCATATTGAGGCAAGCTGCCTCGTAGTAACAAAGTTGCTATAACGATTAATATGCAAGCGATGAACAGACTTGTCATCAGAAAGTAACGAGTGAAACGTAAAGTAATCTGCATAGCCGCAAAGGTAATCGAGAAATCTTTAAAACGCAATCATGAGTGTGTTTCGGACTAAAAATATCAATCTGTGTGGTTTTTCAGTAACTCTCTGATAGCTTGTGAAATATAAAGCTATTACTGCTGCTTCAGCAATAAGGGGGATGATTACTTCTTTATTCCTTATATTGAATTTGGGCATTCGCAATGATAATTCATTTGTAGAATTTTGGAGCTTGTCATGGCTGAAGACAGTGATTTAGAAAAGACCGAAGAAGCCACGCCGAAGCGCTTGGAAAAAGCGCGAGAGGAAGGCCAAGTCGCACGTTCTCTGGAACTTACCACATTTTCCGTAATGCTGGTAGCCGCTGCTGGGTTATTGTTCATGGGTGCTGACATGATGGATAAGCTCATGAGGATTATGAAAGCAGGCATGCAAATGGAACGTGATTTGGCGTTTCAAACAGACCTCATGCTTAATCGTTTGTATGAACTTGCTTTTGAAGGTTTGATATCGATAGCACCCATATTATTTTTGCTTCTGGTTGTGGCTTTTTTTGCTCCGATGTTATTAAGCGGTTGGATGTTCAGCACCAAGGCACTTATGCCTAAATTTGATCGTATTAATCCCTTTAAAGGTTTGGGCCGGATTTTTTCCGTGAACAGCTTGGTCGAGCTGGTGAAAGCTATCCTCAAAACGATTGTGATTGGCGGTGTTGCGGCACTGGTCATTTGGCACAATAAAGAGGCTGTGATGGCACTGTTGGCCGTACCGGTCCATTTAGGCATCAGCCGTACTGGTGATTTTCTGGCGATGAGTTTTCTATTGATCGTTGGCGCCATGATGCTGGTTGTCGTGATCGATGTGCCATACAAAATCTGGGAGCATGCGAAACAACTGCGGATGACTAAGGAAGAAATTCGCAAAGAGAATAAAGATAGCGAAGGCGATCCGTTTGTTAAAGCCCGTATTCGTGGCTTACAACGTGAAGCTGCTCGTCGCCGCATGATGTCTGAGATCCCTAAAGCGGATGTGATAGTGACTAATCCGACGCATTATGCCGTGGCGCTTCGTTATCAGAGTAACAGCATGAGGGCACCCAAAGTGGTTGCCAAAGGCGTGCATTTACTGGCTGCACGAATTCGTGAGGTTGCCGAAGCGCATCGCATACCTATTCTCGAAGCACCGCCACTTGCACGGGCTTTGTATCATCACGCGGAATTGGAAAGTGAAATACCGGAAAAACTCTATACCGCAGTTGCTGAAGTATTGGCCTATGTCTTTCAGTTAAGACGTTATAACGAATATGGCGGGGCGGCACCTAAGCCACCAGTTGATGTTCTGGTACCTGCTGAACTCGATCCGGCACAGCAGGCGGTTTAAAAGATTCCAGCATGGTTTTTTATTTTAAGCAGATTTATTAAAGGTTTTTATTACACATACTATGAATAACGCGGCCACATTGTCATCCTTAACAGACATCAATAATCTCAAGACCCTTGCCGGTCCGATACTGATTATTATGATTCTGGCTATGATGGTGTTGCCATTGCCGCCATTCATACTGGATTTTCTATTTACCTTCAATATTGCAATATCCATTATTGTACTTATGGTGAGTCTTTACACCAAGAATCCGCTTGATTTTGCAGTATTCCCTACAATACTTTTGATCACAACTTTATTAAGGTTATCGCTCAATATCGCTTCAACTCGGGTGGTATTGCTGGAGGGGCATACGGGACCTGATGCAGCCGGCAAAGTGATCGAAGCTTTCGGGCATTTTCTGGTTGGGGGAAATTATACCGTTGGGATAATTGTATTTATTATTCTGGTCATTATCAATTTCGTGGTGATTACCAAAGGTGCCGGACGTATCGCGGAAGTCAGTGCGCGCTTTACACTTGATGCGATGCCGGGTAAGCAAATGGCTATTGACGCCGATTTGAATGCAGGATTGATTGGCGAAGATGAGGCTCGCAAGCGTCGATCTGATATTTCTCAAGAAGCTGACTTTTATGGATCGATGGATGGTGCCAGCAAGTTTGTGCGGGGTGATGCCATCGCGGGCATATTGATTATGCTCATTACCATCATAGGTGGATTGCTTGTCGGTGTTCTTCAGCATGATTTGGAATTAGGTGCAGCAGCAAAGCAATATACGATGTTGACCATCGGTGATGGTTTGGTTGGACAAATTCCTGCGCTGATTATTTCAACAGCAGCAGGTTTGGTTGTGAGTCGTGTGACCACCGATGAAGATTTGGGAGAGCAAGTCTTAAGTCAATTATTTAATCAACCGCAAGTATTAGTGATAACGGCTTGCATTATGGGCATTATGGGATTAGTGCCTGGTATGCCAAATTTTGTATTCTTGTTTATTGCTTCTATTTTAGGCGCGATAGCTTATTTAAAGATAAAAAACACAGTTACTCCAATCATCGCGTCAAATGCGCCAGAAATACCTATCATAGAAAAAGTAGATGCAAGCTGGGATGATGTGACGCCCATTGATACGCTGGGCCTAGAAGTTGGCTATCGATTGATTCCTCTGGTAGACAAAGCGCAACAAGGGGATTTATTAAAAAGAATAAATGGCATACGTAGAAAATTTGCGCAGGAAATCGGCTTTTTACCACCCGTGATACACATCCGGGATAACTTGGAGTTGCGGCCAAATGCCTATCGCATCACACTAAAAGGCTCGGTAATTGGCCAGGGCGAATCTTATTCCGGTATGTATTTAGCGATTAATCCTGGGCGCGTCACTATGCAGTTACCAGGTACGGTGACCAGTGATCCGGCATTTGGGCTGCCCGCTGTATGGATTGAAGCTACTTTGCGTGAACAAGCACAAATCAATGGTTACACTGTTGTTGATACCAGTACTGTCGTAACTACGCATATCAACCATTTGATTCACTCGCATGCTGCCGAATTACTGGGCAGGCAGGAATTGCAGAAACTCCTTGATCATCTTAGTGTGCAATTTCCGAAGCTTATTGAAGATCTGGTTCCGAAATTATTGCCGCTATCGACTGTGCAGAAAGTTTTGCACAATTTACTGGAAGAAAGTGTGCATATCCGGGATATGCGTACCATCATCGATGTGCTGACTGAACATGCAGCACAGATACAAGATGCGATTGAATTAACTGCGATTATAAGATCGGCTTTGGGTCGGGCAATCGTGGATCAGTTTTTCCCCGCTGGAGCAGAGGTGCAAGTGATGAGCTTACATCATGAATTGGAAAATATACTTCTTCAAGTGATGCAGTCTGGCGGTGTTCAAGGCACAGGGATTGAGCCTGGACTTGCCGACACGCTGTTAAAAGAAGCTCGTAGCGCTGCACTACAACAAGAAAAACTTGGACTACCTATTGTACTACTGGTGCCAGGGGCTATCCGTTTCTTACTGGCGAAATTTTTACGCCGCGCATTACCTCAGTTAAGAGTGCTTTCTCATTCAGAAATTCCGGATTCACGAAAAATCAAAATCACTTCCCTTGTTGGAGGTAACAAATGAAAGTAAAACGCTATATCGCTTCCACATCACGAGAAGCATTACGTCAGGTTAAAGAAGAGCTTGGAGTTGATGCCGTCATTTTATCGAACAGGAAGACCAGGGATGGTGTTGAGATCATGGCATTGGCGGATTCTGAGATGTCAGACCTGATGCATACCCAGACGCCAGCAACTTTGCCGTCGCATGATAAAGCTCACTACGGGCAACATAAAGAGCCGAGTGGAACTAGTTCCTATTCAACGCTATTGTCTTTAGCAAGTGAATCAGTAAATGCCCAGAAAGCATCGAATGATGTGGTGTCCGAATCATTCGCCCGCGACATTATTGCTGAGATACAGGCGATGAAAAATACATTGGAAGATCAGCTAGCTTCTGTCGCATGGGGAAACTTTGCACAGCGTAGGCCAGAAAAAATAAAACTGTTACGCACCTTGCTGGATACAGGGTTTAGCCCGCTATTATCACGCCGATTAGTCGATAGGCTACCTGTAGAACTTGATTATAAACAAAGCCTAAAGCAAGCAATATCTGCGTTGGCTTTTAATCTGCGTACAGTTGCCAATGATGACATCATCGAGAAAGGTGGTGTTTTTGCATTAATCGGTCCCACTGGTGTTGGCAAAACCACGACTACTGCAAAACTGGCAGCGCGATGTGTAATCCGGCATGGTGCAGACAAAGTCGCGTTACTGACTACCGATAGTTATCGCATTGGTGGACATGAACAGCTCAGAATCTATGGGCAATTATTGGGTATTCCTGTTCGTAATATCAAAGATACCGAAGATTTGCAATTAACCTTGTCGGAGCTGAAAAACAAACATATGGTGTTGATCGATACGGTGGGTATGAGTCAGCGTGATCATATGGTTGCGGAGCAGATTGCGATGCTGAGTAATTGTGGCGCAGATGTAAAACGCTTGCTCATTTTAAGCGCTGCATCGAATGGAAAAACACTGGATGAAGTGATTTCTGCTCACCAGAAGAACGGTATTTACGGTTGTATCATTACAAAAATCGATGAAGCTGCTAGTTTAGGTGTGGTTTTGGATGTTGTTATACGCAGAAAATTAGCGCTGCATTATGTCGCAAATGGACAAAAGGTCCCAGAAGATATTCACGCAGCTAATCCGCGCTATCTGTTGCACCGTGTTTTTGGATCGATTCCGGGCGATTCTGCTTTTACATTGCGGGATGCAGAATTCGCTTTAATTATGGCAACCAAGAATGGTGGAACGCCATCACAGGCAGAGGAAAAGTCATTGGCAGGGTTTACCTATGACTAGATTGATTCTACAGGATCAAGCTGCAGGGTTACGCAATCTGACATTATTTCAGGCACCTAATTCAGCGCGTGTTATAACAATTGCAGGCGGAACAGCACGGATCGGAAAAACCAGCGTTGTGGTGAATCTTGCCTCTGCATTAGCCCAAAATGGTCAACGTGTGCTATTGATTGATGAGAATCCTTGTCATAACAGTATCTGCACAAATTTAGGTCTGCAGGGGCGCTTTGATTTACTTCACGTGATCCATAAAGATAAGAGGTTGGATCAAGTGCTTTTACAAGGCCCGGAAAATGTCGTCATATTATCAGCCATGCGCGGCATTCATGCATTAAACAAGCTGAATCCACTTGAGCAGGATTGGCTCGTTAAGAGTTTTGCGGAGCTTACCGAATCTGTTGATATTGTGCTGATTGATACCGCAATGACGGGCACAACCCATGTCCTACCTTTAAGTCTAGCTTCAGAACAAGTCATGATCGTGATTTCTGGCTCAGCCGCATCCCTTACGGGAGCGTATGTGTTGATTAAAATCATGAGCCAGGAGTATAGCAAACAGCATTTCCTTATTCTTGTGAATAAAGTTGATTCAGAAACAGAATCACTGTCTATTTATCAGAATTTATACAAAGTAGCGCGTCAATATCTGTCAGTAACTCTGGAATATATTGGTTATATCCAAAGTGATGAAAAATTACGTAATTCAACGCAATTATGCAGGCCAGTTCTTGAAGCATTCCCGGCTTCACAAGCCGCGCTATGTTTTGAACAGCTAGCTAGGAATGTTTTGCGCTCTTCATGCCCAGATAAATACAACGGAGGAGTCGATAATTTCATGCAGCGATTGATTCGGACAAGCCATCTTAGCATGGCAAATTTTATGGTGTAATTAACTATGTATACTGAGACAGGAACTAAAGCAATTGATAAAGCACAGTTTATTACTGAATTTACGCCATTGGTAAAACGCATCGCTTATCACATGATGACTCGATTGCCAGCGAGTGTGCAAGTTGATGACCTTATTCAAGCAGGGATGATGGGTTTGCTTGATGCAATCAATCGCTATGAAGGTTCGTATGGCCGGCAATTTGAGAGTTATGCGGCACAGCGCATACGCGGCTCCATCTTAGATGAACTTCGCGAAGCAGATTGGTTGCCGCGCAGCATACGCAAGAAAATGCGGCGTATTGAGGCTGCTGTTAATTTGTTAGAGCAGCGTCAAGGTTGTGCACCTAGCGAACAAGATCTGGCTAAGGAGTTGGATATGTCTCTTGATGAATACCATGAGACTTTGCAAAGTGCGCGGGGTGCTCAATTAATTTATTATGAAGATTTTCAGCAGGATGATGAAGAGCCATTTTTGGATCGCTTATTTATTGATTCTGAAGGCGACCCGTTAAATGTACTGTTGGATGAGAATTTCCGGAATCAGCTGATTACAGCGATTAATAATCTTCCTCCCCGGGAAAAACAGGTAATGGGGATGCATTACGAACAAGAAATGAATTTAAGGGAAATTGGTGAAGTGCTTGGTGTGAGTGAATCCAGGGTTTGTCAGCTGCATACGCAAGCTGTCGCACGTTTACGCAGCCGTTTAAGAAATCTTTGAGATGTCATGGGAATTATCCAGTGCCGTTAAATGGATTCTGTGATGAATAAAAAATCAAAGATGGATTTAAATAGTGTAATAGGGATTCTGTTAGCTTTTATTGCAATCATTGGCGGGCAGATTCTCGAAGGCGGTCATGTTGGTTCCTTACTGCAAGTCGCGGCTTTTTTGATTGTCATGGGCGGTACGGTTGGAGCAGTTTTGCTACAAAGCCCAGTAAAAGTTTTTCTCAACGGCATCAGAATGAGTGTGTGGGTATTTTTTCCGCCAATTAATTCTCCACAAACTTTAATTAAACAGATTATCAATTGGGCTCATATATCACGCAAAGAAGGATTGTTGGCACTTGAAACGCATGTGCCGATTGTAAAGGATCCTTTGACAAAGAAAGGACTGCAGCTGCTGGCTGATGGGAGTACGCCGGAGAAATTACGTGAAGTTCTGGAGATTGATATATTGGCTTTTGAAGCGCACCAACGTCAATCTGCCCGGATCTGGGAAGCGGCGGGTGGTTATGCACCGACAATCGGTATATTAGGTGCTGTGCTGGGATTGATTCATGTTATGGAGAATTTATCCGATCCTGAGCTTCTGGGGAGTGGTATTGCCGTCGCCTTTGTCGCAACAATATACGGTGTTGGTTTAGCCAATTTGATTTTTTTGCCAATAGCAAATAAGTTAAAAAGTATTATTAATGAGCATGTGGTTATGCAAGAAATACTGGTTGATGGGTTTGTTGCCATCGCCAATGGTGAAAATCCCCGGCTAATTGAAAACCGTTTGAAAGGTTATTTTGTTTAAATTGCGCCTGCAATATCCAGTTATCAAATGATTTTTTGAATAGTTAGTTCATGTTAAAGAAAAGAAAGCAGGAAAATGAAGAGCATGCAGATAATCATGAACGTTGGCTTGTTTCATATGCTGATTTCATTACGCTGTTATTTGCTTTTTTTATTGTAATGTATGCAGTTTCATCGGTTAACGAGGGTAAGTATCGTGTTTTGAGTTCTTCATTGGTCAGTGCTTTTAAAAACGATAATTCATCCAATCTGGCCCCGCCACAAGCTACAGACTTTTCTCCTATCAGTATCCAGCAATCAAATCAAACAGACTCAATCAAACTAATCGATAATCTAAGTTCTCAGAAAACGAAGAAGCAAGAAAAAATGAAAAGTATGGCAAAAAATATTCTTCATGCGTTGGAACCCTTAGTAAAGGATGGGCAGGTACGAGTAACACAAAGTTCTTTAGGGATAACTGTTGAAATCAATGCTAGTGTCCTTTTTTCACCAGGGCAAGCTAAACTTGCAGACAATTCAAGCTTGACATTACAAGCAGTAGCCCACGTTATCAAGGGACACGAGCATGAGATTCATGTCGAAGGGCATACGGATAATTTACCCATCCAGACAGAAAATTTTCCATCAAATTGGGAATTATCTTCTGCACGTGCAAGTAGTGTGATCAGGTTATTCACAGAAAATGGCGTTGAAGCGCATCGTCTTACAGCATTAGGCTATGGCGAAAATAGGCCAATAGAAACTAATGAAACACCTGAAGGTAGAAAACGAAATCGCCGGGTAACGGTTATGATTATGTCAACTGATCCTGATAAAGTAACTGAAATTCCAATTGTTGAGTATTAACATGAAATATGAAGTATTATTAATTGAAACATAAAGATAACCAAGGTAATCGAGTTTAAATTATTCCTATAATGTGGAGCAAATAATCATTATCCCAACCAGACTCTAATCGTTTTATTTTTACACCGACTCTTGTATTTCTTCTTTATTTATCAGGATTAAATCAATACGTCTGATAGCGGTAAGATTGGCTGTACTATGGTTTTTGCATGTTTAGTTGCTATCTTTTGTTGACGCCGGTCGGAAATTGACCAGAAAAGCCTGATTGTACCGGTTGAAAATTGACCAGGTAATTTCACGTATC
>NZ_JAIEME010000061.1 GCF_019752415.1 Nitrosomonas sp. | reverse complement strand
GCAGGTTTGTAGTTTTGTGTCATATTTCTTCTCCTTTAAACAGAACATAATGTGTCCGTTCAAAGGGGGCAACTCCAGTTCACCCATTAGAAGACGAAAAACAGGGGGAACCTCAAATTTAACTCCGCTGAAACAAAGTGCGAAGTTTATTGTCGGATAATATGCAAATAATCAACTATTATAAATTCTTAGTGATTTTATATGTGGATAATTAGCTTTGTAATATTTGGTTTTTCTGTTTAATATATGATTGTTTTTTTTACATATATTAGTGTATTTTTCGAGGTGATACTTTAGGTGTTAATAGGTGTTAAAGTTTCTAATTTAATTGTCGTAGCTAATAAGGAATGATCACTCGATCTAATTAATGGTGTTTTGTGTTTAATGCATTGATATGTAAGACACGCTGAGAATTGTTTCAGTATATATTTGCAACTATAAAAGGAAAAGTACTATGGTATTAACATATGCACGGATGACATTGATTGGGTATATGAGTATTTTAGCTTTGGTTCTTGCAGCTTGCGACAGTGAGTCTAAAGAAAAAAAAACTGGACAAGCCTTAGTTAGTGTTAATGGCAAGGAAGTTACCATGCTTCAACTTAATGATGAAATAAAACGTGCCAATATTCGTCCTGATCAGTATGAGGCAGCTAGCAAACAATTATTAGAATCACTCATTGCTCGTCAATTGATTATGGACGAGGCTATAAGTAACAAACTTGATCGGACTCCCGATGTCATGCAGGCGCGTGAACGAGCTAATGCTCAAATTATTTCACAAGCTTACATGCAAAGTATTGTAAGTAAAGTTGCTAAACCATCCAAGGCTGAGATTGATGATTATTACCAAAACCATCCCGAATATTTTTCACAACGCAAACAATTTGATTTAACGATAGTGCGCATTGCAACTAAGGATCTTGATGATGAGCTAAAAAAAATCATAGAAGCAGCTAAGTCTCTTGATGAAGTTGTAGCCTGGCTTGATAAAAGTAAAGTACAGTATCTTCGTAACTTAGCATCCCGTAGCACCACTGATCTACCATCTCAGATGGTGGCAATGATGCAACAGAAAAGTAAAGACACTATTTTTATTATCAACGAGCAAGAGAACAGTTTGCTTATGTCCGTTAATGCGATCATGGATAGTCCGATCACAGCTGCTGTTGCAGCACCGCAGATTGAGAAATTTTTGATTAATCAAAAATACAAGGAAGCAACCGATGCAGAAGTTGCGCGCTTACGCACAGTAGCAAAAATAGAATATTTTAATGATAAAGCGTCAACATCCAAAGCGGAAAAGACTGCTACCCAATCAACAGTGTCTCCCCCTCCGGGTGTTACTGATAATTTAAATTTAGCAGAGCCGGTTTTGGAAGGGACAATTGAGCGTGGTATCATGGGAATAAAGTAGGTATAAGTTTTTACTAGAAGAATTAATTTTTTATCAATATATTGCGTTGTGAATTGTGAACTAAGGATTATAGGCAAATGATATATATTATGAGTAAACTGAAGATTCTGATGCTCTTTACATCACTATGGATGATTTGTATTGGCAGCGTGATTGCCGGTGAGACTCGGGAAAGTGTATTGGGGCCTGGAGACACATTGAAAATATTTGTCTATGGGCAGCCCGACCTCACTACTGAAACAAGAGTGAGCGAAATAGGAGCTATAACTTTTCCCCTATTGGGCGAGATATTAGTAGATGGATTAACTCCTTCTGCAGCAGAACGCAAGATAGTAAATCTACTGAAGAGTCGTGATATTCTGCGTAATCCACAAGTAAATATCTTGACTAGTTCGTTGCAGAGTCAGATGGTATCGGTACTTGGCTCAGTTCGGAACCAGGGGCGTTATCCAATTGAAGGTAAGCGTAGCCTGACCGATATTCTTGCTATAGCAGGAGGAATATTGCCAGAAGGGGGTGATCTAGTTACCCTGATTCGTTTACATGGGAATAAATTTTCTAAAGAAGTGATTGATGTTATAGAGATGGTTCGCTCTGGTGACTTAACTCGAAATTTGAATGTACAGAGTGATGATCTTATCTACGTTGAGCGTTCGCCCCGTTTTTATATTTACGGGGAAGTTCAACGCCCTGGAACTTATAGACTTGAGCGTAATATGACAGTTATACAAGCGCTGTCGGTCGGCGGTGGATTGACCCAGCGCGGTACTGAACGTGGTTTACGGATTCAGCGTCGTGATGCTGAGGGAAATTTACAAATATTAACTGTTCAATCTAGCGATTTTGTTCAGCCTGATGATGTGGTTTATATTAAGGAGAGTCTGTTTTAATATTTATTATCGGACTGACAAGCTGTTAATTATAAATCAATTATTGTAATTAGATAAGGTTTAAACTGGAATTTTACATATGGATCTTTCTCGATTCTTTCTTATTATATTAGCACGCCACAGACTTATCTTGCTTACACTTATTGTGACTGTAACGACCACTTTGGTTGTGAGTCTGTTATTGCCAAAAAATTACAAGTCGGTATCAAGATTAGTGCTTGCTCATAAAGGGGCTGATCCTGTTACGGGTGTGATAATGCCCGCACAGCAAAATGCAAGTTACATGGCAACTCAGTTAGATATTATTAAGAGCAGCAGAATTGCATTGATGGTGATAGATCAACTAGGGCTTGATCAAGGTGAAGCTGTAAAAGTACAACATGAGAATAGCAAAAGCAACAAGGTGTTGCGTGATTGGTTGGCTACCTGGTTAGTTAATACTGTGAGTATTGACGCCTCGCGAGATAGCAATGTAATTGGCATTAGCTTTAAGGGTGCCGATCCTGCGTTTACTGCAATGGTTGCAAATGCGTATGCAAATGCTTATCAGGAGATGAGTATTCGTCTAACTGTTGAACCTTCACAGAAGGCAGCAGCCTATTTTACTGAGCAGCTTAGCGTGCTGCGTGACAGGTTGGAAATAGCACAGAAGAAACTATCTCAGTATCAACATGAGCAAGGGATCGTCGATGTGGATTATCGTCTTGACGTTGAAACAAAACGGCTGAATGATCTCTCTAGTCAATTAATAGTTGCTCAAGCAGAAGTAATGGGGGCAGTATCCGGAGCAAGTAATGATAACTCCAGTGGTGAGAAAAATAGTATTAGTAGAAATCCAATGATTAATAACCTCAAGTTAAGCCTGACACAGGCGGAGTCTAATTTTTCTGAAATTTCACAGAAACTGGGGCGCAATCATCCCAGTTACGCGGGAGCAAAAGCGGAGGTTGAGAAACTGAAAGCAGAGCTTACTAAATATATAAGAATCGCCACCAATACTGCTATCAACCAGGAAAGTGGAATACGCGCGGCACTTGAAGAGCAAAAAACTAAAGTATTGACTCTGAATCGAGCGAGAGATGAACTGCTCCCACTTGTTAAAGCTGTGGAGGGTGCTCAGCAGGCATATGACAGCGCTATGCAACGTTTAAACCAGACTAATCTCGAAGGGCAATCTAATCTATCAAGTGTCTCGATAATCGATACAGCAAAAATTCCTGATACGCCGGATAGTCCAAAACTATTGCTCAATATGATTCTGTCAGCATTTCTGGGTGGTGCACTAGGATTGGGTGTTGGCCTGCTAGCTGAGATGCTTGACCGGCGTGTGCGTTCTGCAGAAGATTTGGTCGATATACTTCAGGTTCCGGTGCTAGGTATTATAAAGAGGAAGGAACCTACACGAACGCGCCTGTTGCAATTAGCTTGGCCACGTTTGATACGATGAATCTCTAGATCCAGGACAGGAAAGTAAAATGAGTATTCCAGGCCCCTTAGAAACAAGAAGTAATGCTGATCCTAGCACTATCAGAATAAATACACCCGCCTTTCGTAAATTCAGCATTGGGCACATGCTGCTTGATATGGGGAAAATTACACCTGTTGAAGCAGAACGTGTACTGCGGTTGCAGAAAGAAAGCGGCATGCGTTTTGGTGACGCTGCACTAAAATTAGGTCTAATAACTGAGGCAGATATCCAGTTAGTCTTGGCACAACAGTTTGATTATCCTTACCTATTACCTGGGCAAGGAAACCATCCACCAGAGCTAGTAGTTGCTTATCAACCATTTGGTGCGCAAGTGGAAGTTTTTCGTGCGGTGCGAAGTCAGTTGATGTTGCGCTGGTTTACTTCAGGACATAAAGCAATGGCAATTGTTAGCTATAATTCCGATGATGGAATAAGCCTTTTTACGGCTAACCTGGCCGTAGTATTTTCTCAGCTTGGAGAACGCACATTGCTGATTGATGCTAATTTGCGGTATCCGCAGCAGCATGAAATCTTCGATTTAAAGAATAAACAAGGTTTGTCTGATGTACTTGCCGATCGTGCTAATATTTCTGAAGTAATTGCCAGAATTGATTCGTTTATTGATCTTTCAGTTATACCGGCAGGAACGCTCCCACCCAATCCTTTAGAGATTCTTAACCGTTCTACATTCGATAAACTGAATGAGCAACTTGCAAATCAGTTCGATGTTATCCTTTATGATACTACAGCTTTCTCGAATGGAGCAGATGCACTTGCTGTCGCAGCCCGTACAGATGGTGTATTGATAGTCGCGCAAAGAAATCGTACCCGCCTGAATGATATAAATGTTATGAATGAGCAGCTTAAAGGCAGTGGTGCTGAGGTAATCGGTTCCATTCTGATAGAATAATTCCATAATAATTAATAGACAAATGATTGCTATCCCCTACAAACTTCATACTGAGAAAAAAATTATAGCAAACTGGTTGCCCGTGCTGCTAGGGTTGTTGGTTTTATATGTACCTACTTTCTACGGTCTTGCAAATGGAATTTGGACTAAAGAAGAACAAGCGCATGGTCCAATTATATTGTTTCTCTCACTCTGGCTTATTTATCGCAAGTGGCCAGAAATGATGAAAGCAAGTGGAAGACAATCCACTTCAGTTCTTGGATGGGTAATTTTTTTTATGGCTCTTTTACTTTATATTATAGGTCGTTCTCAACAGATAATAATTTTTGAATTAGGTTCTTTTGTTACAGCCCTAGCTGCTATTTTGCTTATCAAATGTGGAAGCAGTGCTTTGAAATCTATGTGGTTCCCAATTTTTTTCTTGTTATTTATGATTCCATTGCCTGGCACATTGGTTAGTTTACTTACTATGCCGATGAAAATGGCGGTTTCTTACACTGCAGAGAATATTTTGTTCTGGGCAAATTATCCGATAGCGCGTAATGGCGTTATTTTGCAAATTGGACAATACCAACTTCTTGTCGCCGATGCTTGTGCTGGACTCCAAACACTGTTGACTTTGGAGGCATTGGGGTTGTTTTATTTGAATCTTGTTCACCATACCTCAATCTTTAGAAATGTGGCATTGGCTATTCTTATTATACCGATTTCTTTTACTGCTAATGTTATTCGCGTTATGGTTCTCACTTTGATTACTTTTCATTATGGTGATGCCGCTGGACAGGGTTTTTTGCATGGATTTGCTGGGATGGTTTTGTTCATTAGTGCACTGATACTTATTCTGGGAGTAGATTCAATACTGCAATATTTTGCTAGAAGACAGTCCATGTCCATAAATGCCACTTAATTTGCAAGTAATTGTCAATAAATTACAAAATATATAAATCCATGGAAGTTTTATAATTTTTGTAACATTTTTTGTAACATTTTAGTTATTTTTGATTAATACGATATTTATATATCGGATGAATTCTATTGTACTAAGGAGTATTAATGAAAAAATCTTTAATCACCAGCCTTATTCTAGGTGTATTGATGGTGTCATCAGGTGCTTTAACAATGGCATTAACCCCTACCGTAAGGATTGCGGATCAGCAGGAGATGGTAGATCTAGAGGTTTTGATTCCTGTTCACTTTGGGGATTGGCAAATCGATAAAACCATTATACCTCTTCAAGTGGACGCAGAGACACAGGCCCAGCTTGATAAGATATATAACCAAACTATATCAAGGACTTATATTAACTCCCTGGGCGAGCGTATTATGCTTTCAGTGGCGTATGGTGGTGATCAGAGCGACAATTTGGCAGTACACAAACCTGAAGTATGTTATTACGCACAGGGTTTCGAAATAATGAAGATTTTTACTGATGAACTGCTTACAAGCTACGGAAAATTACCGATAAAGCGTTTGTTGGCGATTAAAGGTAATCGTAACGAACCTATCACTTACTGGATCACCGTTGGTAACAAAGCGGTTTTGCCAGGTATCGATCAGAAATTACATCAATTGCGTTATGGCTTGACCGGGCGCGTGCCTGACGGTATGTTGGTGCGCGTTTCTTCCATAGATAATGATAAAAACAAAGCCTATCAGCTCCAGTCTATTTTCATACAGGATTTGTTAACAGCGGTTGACGTCAAGAAACGCGTCAGACTAATAGGAGCTTCTGAAGTATAAAATGCAAAATTTGTTGACGTGTTGATACATCCACAAGAGCAGTCGGTTGGAGTATTGAGCTTTTTACATTGTAGAATTAAAGCGGTATGCTGTTCAGAGAGAATAAAAAAGAAGCGCGAAGGGATGTTGGTGTCGACTATCTGGAACGATCTATTTTACAGTTTAAGCAAAAAGGATATGAAGCGGTCTGGGTAATGTCGAAGTGATGTGTTTTCGCTTGAGGCTTGATTGAATTTCTGAGCAACTTTGGTAAGTTCTTAGAACGCGTAAAGGAACATATGTATCTAGATGTAGTATTTTACTGAGAATTCCAAACCCGATCAATTTGTTGTGTTTTGTCAGTGATTCTTTATGGAGAGAGTAGTGCAAATTTTGAGCACTCTCGTTGGTTTATAGAGTAGGTGATGGGGCACTTTCGACCGTATAGCTTTGAGGAAATCGATGTTTGGTACGTGGATGACTCATACCAATCCTATTGTAATTGGAAACGGATAATATATTTTTGGTCAATTATATATAGCCAGGTTGCGACCAAGATTTGTAGAAGCCCTTTGTATAACTTTTAGATGAAAGAATAGTTAACGTGTAATGAATTATTTAACCTTCCAAGTCAATCGGAATATATAGTTTATATGTAATAGAAACGATTTTATTTTTTATTTTTTCTACTGTGGAAAAATTCCAGTTACTGGAAATGTTGCTATGCCTATGATTGCTTGGTCTGGTTTGATCGAAGATGACATAAAAGTAATACTACTGAACGGAATAAATTAATTTTTATGAAAGCATTGACTTTGTTAGAAACTAATAATCCAGGCTCGAGGGTATTTCCAATTGTTTTGATGTTGATTGGTATTTTGTGCATTTCTGTGTTAAGTGGCGTAGCAGCCGCATTCGGTAATTTATACATTCTGATAATTTTGTTGGCTCTATATGGTCTTTTTTTCATTCTTGTCGCACCTACAGCCTGGATGGTATGGCTCATATTCTTTGTGACGTTCTTGATTACTGGGCCAATTTCATATTTCTTAAAATTAACCCAATTTCAATGGCTTAGTGCTTTGATGAGTGTGGCATTGTTGTTATCTGTGCTACTCTATCTGTTACGCAGCAAAACTAGCATCTCACCAATCATCATTTCAAGTGACTTTTTCTGGCCTGCTATCTTTCTATTGTTGGTAACTTTCTCCACTGTTATTGACCAACCCCAATTCGCGGATTTTGTGAATGCATCACGGCACTATTTTTTAATGTGGCCTTTGATGCTGGTCTTCATGTTAGGTTTGGTTCGTCAGGAAATGGTGGTGCAGTTGTGGAGAACCCTTATGATTGTGGCGATACTGCAGCTACCCATGGCGCTTTATCAATATTTTTTTGTGGCTCAAAAAAGTACTCGGCTTTCTCCTTGGGATGCTGTAATAGGCACATTTCATGGCGATATCGATGGCGGCGGAGAGAGTGCTGGGATGGGTTTTATGTTGTTGATTGCCATGCTAACAGCCATTGCGTTATGGCGTGGTGGTAAGTTAAATGGGGTATGGGTGGCTTTGGTCGTGGTGACGAGTCTTGGCACGATGGCTCTGGCGGAAATCAAGGGAGTGGTTTTACTGATACCGGTTGTTATTGGTTTGTATTACCGTAGAGAATTTTTGCGGCGGCCCTTAGAGTCGGTCATAGTCTTGATCGTTTTATTCTTACTGGTTATCGGCCTGCTCACAGTCTACGAAAAGCTTCACTATAAGAATACTGTTAAACAGACTTCAACTTATGATCGGATAATGATGCAGTTTGATCCAGAGCTAAGATCTAGTTCGGGGAATGAATTGGGGCGAGTTAGCAATTTAGGTAACTGGCTGGACATTAACGTTAAGAGCGGTGACCTGCAACACAGCTTGTTTGGTTATGGTATGGGTGCAACTTTTGCCAGTAGAATTGGTACTGGTGAATTAGTCCATCGCTTCTCCTCTAAACCTAACACATCCAGTACTACTATTCTGTTATGGGAGATTGGTATTATGGGGCATTTGGTTTTTATTGTTATTTTATTATCCGGTGCTCGTACTTCAGAACTCGCTGCTAAAAATGAATCTGTCCCAGAAATACACCGCATTCTGCTCAGAGTAGGTACGGTCGGTCTGCTGCTTCTCGCCGTGACGTTACACTATAGAAATTTTCATTTCTATTCTAATCCCATACAGTTTCTTATGATGCTCATGCTTGGGCAAGGGGCTTATTGGTCACATTTCATAAGTAACAATCTCGACCATACAGATGTAAAAACAATTGATAAGTCCCGGGCTCTGCCAGAAGTAATTTAACTGCCGATATACTAAAATGTACTTTCTTAATGAGTAAAAGTTATGAAATTAATTGGTTAAATTTGATAAGCGAGATGCCGTAGAGAAGGCAAGTTACTGCTTGTGGAAGATACATTTGTCATATTGTATTTAAAATGAAATCTAGGCCTGGACTGTTAGTTGGAGCGATTGTAAAACTTCATTATGAAGACAGCGAAAGAAATAGAGGAACATACGACATTGAGTTTGAGCAGGTAGGTTGCGACAAAGACCATATACATATATTTTGTACGGTATACGAGAGTTTTGTGCCAGGATAGATTGCTAAGGAGTTCAGAAGCATCATATTGCTAGAGTTGATTATGAAACAGCCAGATTAGAAACGAGATCCGCAGGAATGGTGAGAGTCCTTAAGGGGATGGTTATCATGCTGCAACTGTAGGAGAAAGAGCGGACTCTGGAAGCGGTATGTAAAGAATCAAGGTAAGCCAAAAGAAGAACTGCATCAGTTTGATGCTTTTCTAATACACCATGATCTTGCTACGGAGTTGTTTATTGTTAGTTACATTATGAAAAATTTTATACTGAGCTATAGATGAAGGTTAATTTCATTGGTATTGGAGCACAAAAGTGCGCATCTACCTGGATACATGGTGTTCTATCTGATCACCCAGAAGTTGGAGCCTATCCAGGAAAAGAGATTGACTATTTTTCAGACTATTATAATCGTGGTTATCAATGGTATGAAAGGCAATTAGGTAATGTTGATTCTGTGAGAATGCGAGGCGAGGTATCCACTTCATATTTTACTGATAGTGATACCCCTAGTCGCGTATTTCTCTATAATCCAAATATGCGAATCGTACTTTCTTTACGCGACCCGATTGAAAGAGCTTACTCCAATCATTTAAATGAAATTAAATTATGCCATTTGACTGGTCAGAATCTTGAATTTGAGAGCGGGCTAGCGAATAACCCAATGTACCTTGAGCAGTCGCACTACGGAAAGCACCTTGCGCGCTGGTTAGCAATATTTCCAAGAGATCAGATATTAGTAATTTTTCAGGAGGAAATTCGTGATGCCCCCTTCACGCAAGCAAGGAATTTGTATCGCTTTTTGGGTGTGGCTGAAGATCATCAATCCTGGTTTCTAGAAAAAAAAGTAAATGAAAGCCGAATTATCAAAAATACCGGGGCGGATCACTTTCTTAAATACTTAGGGAAACTGGGCCGATCCATAGGGATTGGTGGAGTAGTGGAGGCAGTTAGAAAAAATGATTTGGTTGGGCGCTTGCGCCGCAACTATAATCAGATTGAATTACGTCAAGTGATTCCACCCATGCGCGAGGACACCAAGATATGTTTGCAAGATATGCTGGCTGATGATATGCGCGAATTGGCACATCAACTTGGGCGGAAAGATTTGCCTTGGCCAAGCTGGATGGCGTTGTGTAATAGATCAAATTGAGGGAGAGTTTTATGCCAGTGACGATGCTTATGTACCATGTAATTGCGACTCCAGAGAATGCTGCTGAGGCTCGATTTTGTCGAACTCCAGATGAGTTCCGGAAGGATATGGAGCAAATTCGGCAGGCTGGCTACCATGTCCTTTCTTTTGCGAGAGTATTGGATGGGATAGCAGGTAAAATTAAGCTCCCAGATAAGGCTGTGGCGATAACATTTGATGATGGTGTAGCATGCGCATATGAAAACGCTTTGCCGATACTGCAGGAATTTGATTACCCGGCTTCAGTTTTTGTTGTAACCGGCCGGGTAGGAGGATATAACGAATTTACTGATGCTTTTGGATTTCCACGCAGGCGCATGCTCACCGTCAATGAGACTCGTGCTTTGGCTGGATCTGGCGTGGATATTGGCAGCCATACTGTTAACCATCTGTGGCTTGGCAAAACCAAGGACTCTGTTGTAATTAAGGAACTTCAGGATAGCAAGAAGGCATTGGAGGATATACTTGGTCAAGAAGTGCCGCATTTCGCATATCCCTTTGGAAGCTGGAACCTGCCGGTCCGGGATGCTGTTATAGAGGCTGGCTATACAGGGGCATGCTCGACTATATCGGGGCGCAATCATAAAGGGATAGACCCATATATTTTACGCCGTTCAGAAATTAAGGGGAGCGATTCGCCTTGGCAATTTCGCTTAAAGCTAAAATTTGCAACCAATGATATGCCACCAATTTCTGACGCACGCTATCTAGTGAGTCAAACACTGAAGAAATGGAGCTAATTTAGCTACTGTGTATGGTGTGGATTGTTAATAAAAGAATTTTTGTTTTTTCTTGTGAAAAAAGAAAGCGAGAGGGTAGTTAGTGACTGGCGATTGCTATCTGCTGTTTGTTTGTGAGACTGTGTTTAAAGATCTAAGGTGCAAGGCTTGGGGGGATTATGAATAAAATAAACAG
>NZ_JAIEME010000038.1 GCF_019752415.1 Nitrosomonas sp. | reverse complement strand
CTGACTGTTTTAACACTGAGTGACAACTTATTGGCGATGGATGTTAAAGATTCCCCGCCAACTATAAGTCTAAAAACATAGAACTCCCGGTCTGAGAATGTTGTGTGAGCCAGTTTCTCAGCATCTGGAATAGGATTAAAGAAGAGCTTCTCTGCCAGCTCAGGATTGACATACTTTCCGCCCTCAGCGAGCCGGCGAATCACACTAATCAGCTGATCGGTTGGACTGTCTTTCGTCAAATACCCAGATGCTCCAGAACGAATTGCCCGAATCGCATATTCATCTTCCGGGTACATGCTTAAAACCAGAACACATGAAGCAGCATTCGCTGATAACATTCTTTTCAGAATGTCCAGCCCATTGATATCGGGCAAATTAATATCCAACAGCGCAATATCCCAATCGCACTCCTTCGCCTTCTTTAAAATATCCTTCCCATCAATGGCTTCCGCAACCACATCGATATCGTCTGTTTCATTGATAATTCGTTTAAGTCCGTCACGAAATAAAGCATGATCATCTGCAATCAGAACTTTAATCATTGATTAATTCCCCAACATTTGTTGTTGCTATGGTAAGCGGTATCTTGAGTGTGACAACACTACCCTGAGAAGGCACCCCGGATATCTCCAGTTTACCGCCGATTTGCTGTGTCCGCTCATTCATGCCGATTATTCCGAAAGACTCAGGATTCAGCATTTGTGATTCGGTGATCCCGACACCATTATCTTTGATGGTAATCAAAATGTCATCCTCATCTTCAGAGAGCTCAATATCGACCCGGGTAGCTTGTGAGTGCCGGACTATGTTAATAAACACTTCCTGAATCACTCTAAAAATACTGGTTTCAAAGTGCTTATTACTCAAAGATAAATTTGATATCGTTGATTCTAATTCGCATCTAATATTGGTGCGTTGCTCAAATTCGCGTATTTGCCATTCGATCGCACCGTACAATCCTAAATTGTCCAGTACATTGGGACGCAAATTTATTGAAACCCTTCGTGCTGTTTCGATGGCTTCGCCTGTTAGCTGATAAAGCGATCTGATCCGTTCATGCATTGGATCCGCACTTATTTTCTTTGAGAGCCAATCCAAATCCATTTTCAGAACAGTTAAGGTTCCACCTAGAACATCATGTATTTCTCGGCCAATCCGGGTTCTTTCCTCTTCCCTGACATCCTGCAAATGTGTCGTTAATTGGCGGAGACTCTCGATCATCCGCTTACTTTCCGTAATGTCTTCAATCATGCATAAATGGCATACTTCCCCATTACCCATGATCTCAAATGGCACGATAGAGATTTCAATCCAGATAATGGACATATCCGGGCGCAAGACTCTTTTGGCTAGCTTGCAATCATACGACTGATCATTGATGAATTTCTCGATATCACTCAGGTAGGAGAATACATCATCCGGATGAAGAATATCCGACTGATTGACACCAATAAGCTCATCCACACACCTTCCGGCTATGAATGCATACTTCGGATTTACATCGTAATATTTTCCCGTTGACAAATTAACCAACGCAATGCCCAGCGGTGCTTTTTCAAAGATGGTCTGAAACCGTTTTTGTGCTTTCCGGTTACTTTCTTCGATGCGCTTTCTTTCGATTGAATAGCGAATAACCCGTGCCAGAACACCCTCAGTCAGACTCCCCTTAACGAGATAATCCTGCGCACCGGCTTTAATCGCTTTGATTGCAAGTTTTTCATCATCCCTGAAAGATAACACTGCGATAGGTATATCGGCAGCGCTTTCACGCAATCGATTAATCGTTGTAATTCCATCGCTATCGGGTAGCGTAAGATCCGACAAGATGAGATCAAATGACTGCTGTTGAATTAATTGCAGCGCAGAATCTAATCGTTCCGTATGAACCACAGAAATCTGATCACCCATCGCTTGTTGTAAGTCACTTTGCACAAGTATTGCGTCAGTTTCATTATCTTCAATTAATAAAATATGAATCTTGTTCGGGATCATGACAGATTATGGTTCATATAATATTGCAGTAGAAAACCAGAAATCTTTAATTGATCTTGCTGTTTTTATACATTCATCAAAATCCACCGATTTTCTAATATAACCATTCGCATGACTATTATAGGCAGCTTTGATATCTTCCTTAGTCACAGAAGAGGTGTAGACAATGACAGGGATGCTAGTGAATTCAGGGTCTGCTTTCAATTCAGCTAAAACCTCGAGTCCATTTTTTCTCGGCATATTTAAATCCAGCAAGATGAGATCTGGACGAGGCGCGTGAAGATTCTGTCCTTGTCGCTTTAGAAACTCTAATGCATACACACCATCTTCTGCTGCATAGATTTCGCTATTCGCTTCACAGAATGCAAAAGCCTCTTTAATCAACAAAACATCTGTAGGGTTATCATCTATCATCAGAATTACGCTGGGATAAGTATTATTTTTATAGCGCATTGCAAATACTTAATTAATTTTTGGAATTGAAAAATAAAATGAGGAACCTACATTGGGTTCTGATTTGACCCAAATGCTCCCCCCGTGATGTTCGACAACTTTCTTACAAATTGCTAAACCGATGCCTGCACCTGCATATTCTCTACGACTATGCAGCCGTTGAAATACCCGGAAAATCCGCTCTAAATATTGCGCCTCTATACCAATTCCGTTATCACTCACCGAAAAAACCCATTGATCTGGACTTTCTTCTACACCCACATGAATTCGTGGTGGCTGCTCTCTTTGAAATTTAAATGCATTATTGATTAAATTAGTAAATAACTGAATAAGCTGGAAAGGAATACCGCTAACTACGGGAAGCTTATCACGAGTGATTATCGCGTTACATTCGCTACTCGTGACCGACAAATCAGCCAGAACATTGCTGAGCAAACATTCACAATCCACTTCTTTCAGGGTTTGATTCGCATTGACTTGTGCATAAGTTAACAGATCATCAATCAGTATCTGCATGCGACTTGTACCGGCCACTACGTGCGAGATCATGTCATTTGCACGCTCATCCAATTGATTGTTAGCGTATTTCTTCAGTAGCTGTACAAAGCTGCTAATCGTACGCAATGGTTCCTGCAAGTCGTGCGTAACAACATACGCAAATTGCTCAATCTCATCGTTAGAACGCGCTAATTCAGCGACTTGCTCCTCCATTTTTTGTTCCAATCGCTTGTATTCCGTCACCTCGGTGCGTATTGCAACGAATTGATACGGAGAACCGGCATGATCGAGACATGGAACAATTGTGGTATCAACCCAGTAATAAGTACCATCTTTAGCGCGATTCTTGATTTCCCCCTTCCAGGTTTCACCCTTCGCAAGGGTAGTCCATAAGTTACGTATAAATTCTTTAGAATGATAACCGGAGTTAATAATCCGATGATCTTGCCCGATTAATTCTTCGCTTGAGTATTGGGAAACAGAGCAAAACTTTTGATTAACATACTTTATTTTTCCCTGTTTGTTGGTTATTGCTAAAATGGCATGCTCATCAAACGCCCTTTCAATCATTCTGATTTCACTCAACGAAGCTGTTTGTCCATCAACAAGCTGCTTTTGTTCCAGCCATAGACCGAGATCATTGGCTATATTTTGCAAAAACACAGAATCTTCATCTGGCGACCATCTTACTCGATTGCTATCTTCATAAAAAATACAGACTTGTCCGCGAATCTCTTCCTTAACAAGGATTTGGACCGAAAATTGATATTCTAAAGCATGCACAAATTCATTGGATGTAAAGCATTGATTATCTATTTCGATGAGAGGAAAAACATCACCCGAACAGCGCCATGCTAATCCCATCTGTTCAATAATTTTTTGACACAAATCATCAATAGAACGAATAGTCAGCATGTCACGGGAAATTTCATATAGCCATGCGATTTTATTCAATTTCTCGTGCGCTTCACTCTCATTCATACTTGAAAGATTGCCTCTATCAAGCACCGCGTTGGAAATGAACTGCGTTTTGTGCGCTATGTTGCTTGGATTCGACTTTCCGCGAGAATCACTTAATGAATTTTGTGCCGAATCCAAAAACTTATCGGGGGTAAATTTCTTATTCCAGCCGGCTTCTTTTTGTAAGCTCATATCGCTTTTAACCGAGAATCACGGTAATACGCCTGTTTCTCATGGATGCCTTCATTGATAATCACCTAGCTCTGTTCTGATGTTCACTATGACAAAAAAAAATTGTAACTCCCATCATATCCATCTGAAATATTAAAAACCATAGGAATATTCTGATTGTTTTTCCATTTGATTTTTTGAGTACTGCCCATTCCGGGCTGATATTGACTGGAAATTTACACAGAAAACTATCCGGCACAATTGCGACAATATAGTTCCTGCAATTTATGCTCATAATTTCTTATGACTGAATGTAGTATTTCCTATTCCTAAATAGGAAGTTACTGACAAAGCAATCATTAATCGGCTGCCGTAGAACTCAGCTTCAATTTTGATAAATTATGAAAGGATAGAAGATGAGAGTTAATCATCCGGTTACCAATACAGAATATCCCATTAACGACGATACGTTAATCGTATCAACCACCGATACGAAGGGAAGAATCACTTATATTAACCCAACCTTTATTGAAGTCAGCGGCTTCTCCGAAGATGAACTAATCGGCAAAGCGCATAATATTGTGCGTCATCCGGATATGCCTCCTGAAGCATTTGAGGATTTATGGAACACATTGAAACAGGGTTTACCCTGGACAGGATTGGTTAAGAATCGCCGTAAGAATGGCGATTTCTACTGGATCAATGCCAATGCAACCCCCTTACTGGAAAATGGGAAAATTACCGGTTATTTATCAGTTCGCACCAAAGCACCTCGCACAGCAATTGAGCAGGCTGCGCCGATTTATCGAAAGATCCTGGATGGTAAAGCACCTAACCTGAAGATCGAGAAAGGTCAGGTGATGCGTACCGATCTGGTTGGGAAACTTTCTGCGCTTTTTAAAATGACCATGAGTAAACGAATTGCTCTTTTTATGGCCATTCCCGCTTTATTCTTATTGTCTGCCGGCGGTATTGGCTGGTGGGGTCTTGCACAAAATCAGATTCCCGCATCACTGAGCAGCATGATTGCCGGAATAACTGTAACCGGCGTAGCTGTGATGTTCTATCTTGCTTTTAGTATGATACGAAATACACTGTCTCCACTCGCACAAGCAACTGACATTGCAAACAAACTGGCTGCCGGAGATTTAACGCATCAATTTTCCATTAACCGCAGTGATGAATTTGGTGAATTATTAAAAGCACTCATTCAGACGGGAATCAACCTGAGAGCGACAGTACTTGATGTGCAAAAAAATGCCTTATCCGTTCGTCAGGCAACCGGTGAAATTGCTTCCGGCAATCTGGATTTATCACAACGCACAGAGGAACAAGCCTCTTCGCTAGAAGAAACAGCCTCAAGCATGGAAGAATTAACCTCAGCCGTGCGTCAGAACACGGATAACTCCGTGAGTGCCAGTCAACTCGCCTTGACAGCCAGCGACATTACCGCCAAAGGCGGAATCATGATGAAAGAAGTTGTTACCACGATGTCGGCAATCAGTGAAAGCTCAAAGAAGATCGCGGACATCATTAATGTCATTGATGGCATCGCCTTCCAAACAAATATCCTGGCGCTCAATGCGGCCGTAGAAGCGGCGCGCGCTGGTGAGCAAGGCCGAGGATTTGCGGTCGTAGCAACAGAAGTTCGTAACCTAGCGCAACGCAGCGCCACAGCAGCCAAGGAAATTAAAACTCTGATTGATGATTCTGTACAAAAGGTTGATGAAGGGACCGCATTAGTTAATCGGGCAGGTAAAACAATGGACGAAATCGTCGGGTCCATTAAACATGTGACTGAAATCATGTCAGACATCACTTCAGCCTCCAAGGAACAAAGCACTGGTATCGAACAGGTCAATCAAGCAGTAACTCAAATGGATGAAGTCACACAACAAAATGCAGCATTGGTAGAGCAGGCAGCCGCTGCCGCCGCCTCGCTGGAACAGCAAGCACATGAGTTAGTCGGCGCCATTTCCATATTCAATGTGGCACACAATACGGCAAAACGGCAAGCTGCCGTGGCTCAACTGGCTGACAAAAGAACCGGATCAACGGAAAGTAACAACCTTCACAATAGCAACAGTCATTTAAATAAAAGAAGTAAAATTGCTGTCGGTGATCACAGTGATCAATGGAGTAAATTCTAGGAATCTTAACCATTCTCTGAGGCATCTTCATCTCAATTAAAATGGCCAGCAAAAAAGCTGGCCATTTTTATATTAGAATCTATGCAAGGTAAACTAGTGCCCGAAATTGAATACTAAGAATAACCCGGATGTCTCAGTGAAAACAGCAACTATGTCTGAAAGCACCATTCCTTTATACACAGAACGTTATACAGCACCATCCTGGCTACCCGGCGGTAATATACAAACACTTTATCCTTATTTCAATAAGCCTGCGCAACTGTTCATGTACCGGCGCGAACGCTGGGAACTTGATGATGGTGATTTCATCGATGTGGATTGGGCAGACGGATCTGCCGATTCGCCTTTAGTAATATTCTTCCATGGGCTCGAAGGCGACTCATCCAGTCACTATATTTTAAGTATGATTAATAGCCTGAGAACCTACCACTGGCGTAGCGTTGTTATTCATTTCCGTGGATGCTCCGGGATACCCAACCGCTTGTCTCGCGCCTATCACGCCGGCGATTCCACTGAAATCGATTGGATGCTGCGGCGTATTAGCAATCAAATGCGAGCAGAAAACGTGGCGCAACCGATTTATGTGATGGGCGTTTCGTTGGGTGGCAATGCGCTATTGAAATGGCTGGGTGAAAAAGGGGGACAAGCAAAAGAGCTCGTGGCAGGCGTTGCAGCAGTATCCGTTCCGCTTGATCTGGCGGCTGCCGGTTCAGCTCTGGATATCGGGTTCAATCAAGTGTATACCCGTCATTTTCTAACGACACTCAAAACCAAAGCGTTTGAAAAACTGGAACAGTTTCCCGGCTTATTTGATGCCCAAGCGCTCAAAAAATGCGCATCAATTTATGATTTTGACAATCTGGTTACGGCACCCTTGCATGGTTTTCGCGATACCGATGACTATTGGCGGCAGTCAAGCAGCAATCAATGGCTCAGACATATCAAAGTACCCACTTTATTGATTAATGCGCGAAATGATCCTTTCATGCCAGCATCTGCATTACCGGATCAACAAGCGGTATCCCCCACTGTCACTTTGGAATTTCCGGAGCATGGCGGCCACGTCGGATTCATGCAAGGTCCATACCCAGGAAAGTTAAATTGGCTGCCACAAAAGATACTCAGTTTCTTTCACTACCAATGCCAGCAGACTGAGCACGAACGACCCTAAATTTTAAAAAGTTCTGCTGATTTCAACATAATGTAGAATAGCGCTCGATTGTATAAATTTCCGTGTCACCTCAGACTCGAATTGTAACTTCATGCCAACCAATCCCGCTTTTATCCATTTGCGATTACACAGCGAATACTCCATTCTGGATAGCACGATCCGTATTCCCGAGGTGGTTGCCAAAGCAGTGGCCGACCAGATGCCCGCATTGGCATTGACTGACCTCTCGAATTTCTTCGGCCTGGTCAAATTTTACCAAAGCACTTATAAAAATGGCATCAAACCAATTCTCGGCTGTGATGTCTTCATCACCAATGAATCCGATCGTAACAAGCCAGTCCGGCTTTTACTGCTCTGCCAATCGCGCGCCGGTTACTTACTGTTATCCCGTCTGTTATCCCGCGCCTATCGGGAAAACCAGTATCATGGCAGAGCCGAGATCAAGGAATCGTGGTTGCATTCGAATGAATCGGGTACGCAAGGATTGATCGCGTTATCAGGCGCTCGCTTTGGCGACATCGGATTGTCCATTTTGCAAAATAATTTGCAACAAGCGGAAATTCTGACGCAAAAATGGGCGAATTTTTTTCCTGATCGATTTTATATTGAAATCCAGCGGGATGGTCACGCCAATGAAGTCATGCTAGTCCAGCAATCGTTGGTATTGGCCAAAAAATTCAATCTGCCTGTTGTTGCCACGCAGGCAGTACAATTTCTGAACGCAGAAGATTACCGGGCGCATGAAGCGCGAGTTTGTATCGCAGAAGGCCATACCTTGGATGACAAACGCCGCCCGAGAAATTTTACAGAACAGCAATATTTCAAAACACAGACCGAAATAGCCCAACTGTTTGCCGATATTCCCAGCGCTTTAGTGAATTCGATTGAAATTGCCAAGCGCTGCAATCTGGTATTGGAACTGGGTATAAACCGGCTGCCGTTGTTTCCCACACCCAATAATGAGAGTCTGGAACAATATCTACGCGATCAGGCTGCAGCCGGTCTAATACAGCGGATGTCCAGCCTGTTTCCTGATGAAACCGTGCGCAATGACAAAATGCTCAAATATCAATCGCGCCTTGAGTTTGAAGTCAACACCATTATTCAGATGGGGTTCGCCGGATATTTCCTGATCGTTGCCGACTTCATCAACTGGGCTAAACACAACGATGTGCCAGTCGGTCCCGGGCGTGGTTCCGGGGCTGGATCATTAGTAGCGTATTCATTGGGAATCACCGATCTCGATCCATTGCGCTACGACCTGCTGTTTGAACGCTTTTTGAATCCGGAACGCGTCTCCATGCCCGATTTTGACATTGATTTCTGCCAGGACCGGCGCGAATTGGTCATTGAGTACGTCAAGCAGCGCTACGGCATGGAAAAAGTTTCCCAAATTGTCACGTTTGGCACGATGGCAGCCAAAGCGGTGATTCGCGATATCGGCCGGGTTCTGGATTTGCCGTATAACTTTGTCGATCAGCTCGCCAAACTGGTACCCTTTGAGATCGGCATGACGTTAAAAAAAGCGCGCCAGATCGAGCCGCAACTCAATCAACGCGCCGCGGAGGAAGAAGATGTGCGCAATTTGCTCGAACTGGCGGAAAGCCTGGAAGGCATCACGCGCAATGTCGGCATGCATGCCGGTGGTGTCTTGATCGCTTCCGGAGAAATCACGGATTTTTGTCCGATCTACTGTACGGAATCCGGTGATTCGGTCGTCAGCCAGTTGGATAAGGATGATGTCGAGAAAGTTGGTTTGGTCAAATTCGACTTTCTGGGATTACGCACGCTAACCACACTGGATCGCGCTGTCGGCTATATCCGTCAATCGCATAAAAACGCGCAATCTTCTACAGAAATTGCCTCCGTTGCCCGGCCTTTTTCACTGGAGACATTACCGCTTGAGGATGAGCGCACCTACGCATTAATGCGAAAAGGCAACGCAGTCGGTATCTTTCAGTTTGAATCGCGCGGCATGATTGATTTACTGCAAAAAGCAAAACCGGATTGTTTTGAGGATATCATCGCATTGGTCGCGTTGTACCGCCCCGGCCCGATGGATCTGATTCCGGAATTTATTGACCGCAAACATGGCAAAAAAACGATTGAGTATCTCGATCCTCGTCTGGAATCGATTCTAGGACCAACGTATGGGATCATGATTTATCAAGAACAGGTCATGCAGATTGCGCAAGTGATCGGCGGCTACAGCCTCGGCAGCGCCGATCTATTGCGCCGCGCGATGGGCAAGAAAAAAGTTGAGGAAATGGCGCAACAACGCGATATTTTCGTGAATGGCGCGGTCAACAATGGCTTAAGCAAAGATAAAGCCACCGAACTGTTCGGCTTGATGGAAAAATTCGCTGGTTACGGTTTTAACAAATCCCATGCCGCTGCCTATGCACTGATCGCCTTCCAAACCGCTTATTTGAAGGCGCACTACCCGGCGGAATTTATGGCGGCGTGTTTGTCCGCTGACATGGATGACACCGACAAAGTGCATATTTTTGTTGAAGACACCATCGCCAATGGATTGACGATACTGCCGCCGGACATCAATCGTTCCGGCTACCGTTTTATCCCGGCGGACGACAAAACCATCCGCTTCGGTCTCGGCGCGGTGAAAGGTACCGGGGAATCTGCGATCAGTTCGATCATTGCGGTGCGCGAACAAACCGGGCCGTTTACTGATTTATTCGATTTCTGTAACCGTGTCGACCGGCGTATCGCCAATCGACGCGTGATGGAATCACTGATCCGCGTGGGCGCGTTTGACGCCATCAATCCAAACCGTGCCAGCTTGCTGGCTTCTGTCGGTCTGGCAATCGAATCTGCTGAACAAGTGAGCCGGTCTTCCAGTCAGGCCAATTTATTCGGTGAAGTAGGCGATCAATCCCATATGCAACCACAACTGGTTCATGCGGAATCATGGTCTGGCCGGGAAAAACTACGCCATGAAAAAATCGGCCTGGGTTATTATTTTAGCGGACATCCATTTGATACCTACGACGCAGAACTCAAACGATTCATCCGCACCCGGCTGGATCGGTTGAATCCAAGCCGCGATCCACAACTGCTCGCCGGAATCATTCATTCCATCCGCGTTCAAATGACGCGCCGCGGCCGAATGGGCGTCATCAATCTGGACGATGGCAAAGCGCGTGTTGAATTGGTCATTTTCAGCGAATTGTTCGATGCGAATCGCTCCTGGTTAAAAGAAGATCAACTTCTGATCGCGGAAGCGAAAGTCAGTAACCGCGGATACAATGGCGAAGAAGGCGACGAACTGAGAATTACCGCCGAGCAGCTCTATGATTTCGCCGGAATACGTTCCCGCTTTGCCAAGCAAATCAGAATTCACTGCGATCCCACGACACTCAGCCAAGTTTCCCGCCTCAAAACGCTGCTGGCACCCTTCTCCAATCAAACGCAGAAACCCGGATTATCCGGCAACCATAATCACCCAGTTTGCCCGGTCGCTGTCATCTATCACAATAATTTTGCCAGTGGCGAGCTTGAGTTGGGGAATGACTGGCGGGTTAATCTGCATGATGACTTGCTGCAATCGTTAATCGCGCAATTCAAAACTGAGAATATTGAAATTGTGTACTGAGTCATTAAGAATCAAGCATATTTGATTGAAGCGACCAGATATGCGCTGCCAAGTAGGAATTCCGGTTTGAGATGACTTGGCAAAAGCACGCGCAAACGGGATTTCTCTGGGCATGCCCTTTTTTCCATCCAAAAGCACTACTGTCCCATTAACTTTCAAAGTAGAGACATCTGAATATGAGAGGGGTGATACAGGTTATGCGGGTCACCTCGCAATAAAGCCATCAAATCGCGCTTTTCAAATAAATTGAGCTG
>NZ_JAIEME010000072.1 GCF_019752415.1 Nitrosomonas sp. | reverse complement strand
CTTCTATAACAGGCAGCGTAAGCAGGAAAGATTAGGTTATCTGTCACCTGCACAATTTACGCAGCGATACTATGCAAATCTAGTCGCTGCTTAAACACATGGACTCCATTTTTGACAGCACACCTCAGTATTGGCGCATACGCCTTTGCCAACGACTGTCGCGCTGGATGCACTGGCTATTTTTCAAGAACGTGGTCTGAATGATGCCGATGCGCTTCTAAAATTGATTGATCATCACCCTAGATCTGAGGCTTCTATCAAGACGTTTGTGCGCGGTGTGCGGGTTTATCAATTGGTATCCGGTCATGACGCTCTTTTCAAACTACTGAATACTCATTTGACTAAGCTCGATGCGCCTCAAAATCCTCTATTCAATCTTCTGAATACATCCCAAATTGATTTGGGAAAAGAATCGGATTCGATAGCGCCTTTGGCAATATTACCCACTACAGAATGGATGAGTTTTGCTGATCAGGCATCTGTGAGTCCTAGTTCTACTTTGGGGATTCAAGCTGAAGTAGAAAAAATGCATCCATTGATAGCACTGCAAGCGAGAATTGATGCCGGAGATGTCGAATTACCAGATAACTCACAGAAAGAAATCTTGGCGTTCATCAAAAAACAAGGCGGCGTGGCAGAAAAAATAGTGCGTGGCGAAGTTGCACTGAAAGATTTGAGTGGTGATGATACGCCCATCGTGCATAAACTATTGCTCAACATTGGACGATTCCAGCGCGCCGGGCTTAACTTGGAGATAACCGGTTTATTGGTTGAAACTGGCATTCCATCGCCTGCTGCCGCATTGGCATATGGGCGGGATGCTACGCATAAACTAGTGAAAGAAAATAGAACAACCTCATCCGAAGAGTTTGCGCATGAACGAGTTGAATTTTTATTTGATACCGTTGAGCCATTAGTGAATGGTGGCAATGCTGTGATGATCGACACGGCTGGCGCTGCGTCTTGGCTTTGGGTTAATACCTGGGGTGCTACTCCTATTACCTACATCCCCGATTCTGCCAAAAAGAATATTCCGAGCCTGACTAGCCTGTTGGGTGATCTGGATGAATGCTATTGCAGACCATGCGAGTCTATGCTGAGCCAGTCGGCCTATTTGGTTGATTTGCTGAATCAGTTAAAGAAATGTAGAGATGATAAAAATCGCACCAAGACCGCCCTGGATGAGTTGGAATTAAGGCGTGACAATATTACTACCCTACAGCTTAGTTGTGAGAACTCTGAAAAAGAGATTAAGCATATCGAAATCGTGCTGGAAATGCTGGATAAAGCTGTTGGTGACAATCCCTACCAGCTGACGGCAAGCAGCATTTTTCCTTGGTGCTTACCTTTTGAACTTCCCTATGCAAAGGTTAATGCTTATCTTGCCAAACTGGGTCGGACCCGTTTGGAATTGTTGATGTTACGCAGAGTGACCGATGATTTGGCAGTCGAGAAATTAGCAGATGAGAAAAAAGCGGCCGAGACATTGGGATTGTCGATGACTAAAACAATCACAACCGCCAATTCAATTATTTCGCAATGGAATCTGATTACCCAAACCTACGGTACGAGTTCCGTTCTGAGAAGCAACGATCTTAATCATCTGTGGAAGATCTATGGGTTTTCGCCGAATGCAGGTTTGGTCACACTGAATGATCCCGTGTCCGGTGACAAGCTCGAAAATAAACCGGTTCAAGAAGTGCTGCAACGGGTTTCGGTATTAATGCATCGCACCGGATTAGGTTTGGATGATCTGGAGAAAGTGCTGGCAACAGAATTCGTTCGTGGGTCTTTGAGATTTGAAATAAAAAACCGCCAAAAATGCAAAACCAGCGAAATGCGCGTACTTGTTGATCTAGTATGAAAGAAATCCGCCGATTGCTTGGCGAATCAGTCGCTAAATGTAAAGTAATTCCATTCCCTGTTGTGAACAAACAGCGTGCTATTTAAAATAAACAATACGCTATTGTGCTAATCACTAACCCGTCCTTGTGACGGGTTTTTTATCGCCTCATACTTCTCGTAATGTAACCCCGTCGTAACCCCGGTGTACAAATCAGGAAGCACTATCTTCATTAACTAATTGATTATATAGTTTAAATACGCGGTTAATTATCTATTGAATCCCTGATCATTTGTCAGCGTGTTTGACATTTCATCTGACTTTCAGTACTTTCATCTGCAATGAAAAGTACGTTTGTTTTTCTTATACACCTCTAGGCACATTGACTGCATTGCCGGGAATAATTCAATGCGTGAGGTGCATCCGCCTGTTCTCAGGCACCTTCAGCTAACTTTGCCCGGATAAACACACAGGATTGATCATGAATAATATGCTACGAAGCCCCAGCGTTGGCCCCATCGTAGGTCACACGACAAGCACTTCCACCCGTATCTGGATGCGTGGGTCTGATGAGGCACCTGGACGTACTGTCGGCGTTGCTGCCCTATATGATGCCAAGGGTAATTATGTCGCCAAGTCAGCCTGTTATCTGCGCCTTCACCGGGAATATGATCGCACAGGTGTCGTGGATTTCACCAAGCTCAAGCCCAATACGACCTATAGCGTCAGAGTCGGCTCACTCACAATCGACAGCACCGATGATATGGCGAACGTCGAAGATGAAGAATTGCTGAAGAAGCTCCCCGAAGCGGAAGCCTTATGTGGCGACCTGAAATTGCTTCCCGGGGAAAGCGAAGCCAAGTTCACCACTTACCAGGACAGCGACGAGAAAGGCCTATCCTTCATTTTCGGTTCCTGTCGTTACCCTGGACTCCTCTGGGCTGCAAAGAAGGCGGACCGCATCTTTGGATCCATTTACGAGAAGTTCCAATCCAAGAATGCACCGCAGTTCCTTCTGATGGTCGGCGACCAGATTTACGCGGATAAAATACATCGTCAGATTCCACTCGAGCGAGCCGACACCCCGTCAGAATTTCACGAACGCTACGTGACGGCATTAAGTTCGCCGAATATGCGTGCCCTGCTTCGTTCAGTGCCCACCTATATGATTCTCGACGATCACGAAATCGAGGATAACTGGGTCAAAGGCCGAATGGACAGAGACGCGGACAAACGACTCCTGTTCCAGACCGCGATTTCTGCTTACATGAGCTACCAATGGCTGCACTGCCCAAGAAATTACGGCCCTCGGGGCGAGGTTCAAGACGCCGATGGCGATAAGCTGTTCTACTCATTCGAGTGCAATGGCTACCCATTTTTTGTTATGGATAGCCGCACCCAACGTGTCCGTGATGACAAAGATTATGTTCTCGAAGACAATCATCTCCTGGGTTACCCTACCAAGCCGAGCGCGCCAAATTATCAGGGCCAGATCGACATTCTATGTGCTTGGCTCCTGTCGCAGCAGAAGAAGATGGGCGATCGCCCGAAGTTCATCGTATCGCCGAGTATTTTCGTTCCAAACGGAGTCGAAACAGCCGGTACCGACGAGCGTAGCCGTCGCAAGAAATGCGAAGACGATTCGTGGGCCGCATTTCCTGAGACACGGCGCCAATTGCTTCAAACTATTGTTAGCGGAAATATCCAGAATGTCGTCTTCCTGAGTGGTGACGTGCATTGTTCCAACCTCGCAAAGATTACTTTTACCCACAAAACCACCGGCCAGCTTCCGCTTCACGCGTTCTGCATCACGTCCTCCGCATTCTATTGGCCCTGGGCCTTTGCGGATGGTGATCCTCTATCCTTCGTGCACGATTCCAAGCTGGAGGGCGATAACTTCGACGTCAATGACGATGTCATCATGAGTTACAAGGCTTATGGTTTTGAGCAGGATGATAATTTCACACGAATCGATATCGTCGATAAAGAAATTGTTGTGCAGAACTACGATAGAAACGGCAAAGCTCTGGGCAGCAAAACAAAAGTAACATTGGCCTAGAAGCCTGTCAGGCTTAAGGTCAATCTGTTATCCCACTCGGTGCGCTACGATTGCTTGAGTCCGACAGGCTTCTAGACGACGTACCTAAAGCTACCCGATAATTCATTTAAGCGGGCCATCAGGAAGTTAAGCTTTTTGATGGTCCAACGAGCTCTAACGTGACACGAAGAGTGATCCGCAAGGAGTTATTTACGTGCGCGTATCGATCCGATCTCTCTCCGCTTTGCACGTTTTTCCAGCGTATAGATCTGCGGAATCTGGCTGATATGATTGTGGGTGGTGGGAAAAATGGATTGAGAATCAGAGTAATAAGTAATGAGCTAGAAGATGTTTTATTTTGATGTAAAACGCTATTCCGTTATTAATTTAAGGAAATGCTGATTAATTAACTGCACGAGCGAATCACTTCGTTGCGCGGCACTCATTCCCTCGCCTATCATATTGATATGTCTCGGTTGTTGCGTTCCGTGCGCCTCGTGCTTCATCTCGTTCGCCGAATTAATCAGTGTTTCCTTAAAACGCGAACAAGCCATGGCGATTCTGCACGATGTGAAGCAGGTGGTTTCGCGCTGGAGAGATTATGCCGATGTGGCGGGCGTGAGCCAGGATCATCGTGACAAAATCCACAGTGCCTTACGGCTGCAACCGTTCCTCTGAAGTCCTGCGAATATTAATGGAGAACTCTTAGTAACCACCTTTGTCAATCCGAACGTATAGTGAGGAATCTTTTGGGGATCAACAGCATAGATTTCTCGCTGGGCTCGAAATGACAGTTATTCAGTGGCTCCTTAAATTTGCAAGACTATTGATTGTATGAATATCCAGACACGACCCGCCCGTGATTCCGATTATCAGTGGTTGCTTGAATTGCACCATACTGTCTATCGCGATTTGATTACGCAAGAATTCGGGTATTGGGATGAAGCCGAGGAGTTGGGTTTGTTCATGAAAGCTTGGGAATCGAAACCTATTGAAATTCTTATGCTTGATGAAAAGAATGTTGGCATGTTCATTGTCGATGAGCATGTGGATCATTTGTGGCTGGATGAGATTCAAATCGATCCTCGCTATCAGCATCAGGGCATCGGCACGGAAGTGATCGGGCAATTGATCGTCAGAGCGCGCACACACCATTTCCCCCTGTGCCTAAGAGTGCTGCATGCCAATCGGGGTGCTTGCCGGCTTTATCAAAAATTAGGATTTCGTCAGATCGGTCGTGCGAGACATCATACGGTGATGGAAATAATATGATTGGTTGCTGGTAATTGTATTCGCTGCTTATTGTGGATCTGAAAAATTTGATATGATGAAAGCTTAATCGGCGTGTCGATTTAGACAATAGAGAGGTGTCATGAATTCTTCAGTGTTGAATGTTACTGTTGACGTAACGTATTACTTCATTTCTGAAGTCTAATTGTAGTTAGTCATTATACGAGACACCAATGGCTCTATCCTTACAAAAACTTCGTGACTCCGTCGAGTCGCTAAAGTTTCGTTCAGATGAATTCTTTCAGCAGGTGGATTACCTTAGTGGCAAGGTGGACTACGGTAGTGACAGCCCATTATTCTCTGGCGGGTATAATTCGGATAAGTACTGGAACAATCTTGAGACCAGCGAACAGGAAGAGTCGATTTCACTACAGAGAGAACTAATGCTGCTAATACGGCAGATAGCAAACTCCATAAGGGGTTCTGTTCTTGTTACGGAGGCCGATCGACGTGACCTGAGTCATTGGACCAAGGCTCTCCGATCTTCATTACGACTGCGCGAATATGATGCGTGGGATACAGAGGTACTTCATGACGAAGATCGTGTCTTGGGAGTAAAGCCGCCTGGTCAGTCGGACGAGAATCCTCTGGAGCCAGAGCTCGCTAAACGTAAGTTTGGTAAAGACATTGCTAATCTTTTGGGACTGATTGATCTAATTGAGGCGTCGCCGGCAGTTGATTTCAATGATTACGACGCGAATCCACAGGTAACTACGGAGTATAGACCTGGCACTGCATTTGTAATGATGTGGATCGATCCTGGCGAGCACGAACTAGAAGATATATATGAAACCATAAAGAACTGTTTTGGTGAGTTCGGGATAACTGCTGTGAGGGCGGATGCTATAGAGCACGAAGAGATGATTACTGCTCGAATCATCAAAGAAATCGAAAGCTCGGAATTCCTGATTGCTGACTTAACCGGTGAACGGCCCAGTGTTTATTACGAAATAGAATATGCACATTCGCTCGGACGGAGGGTAATTCTTTATAGAAAGCAAGGAACAAAGGTACACTTCGATCTTGCTGCCTTTAACTGCCCTGAGTATAAGAATTTTACAGATTTAAAAAAAATGTTGAAATCGCGATTAGAAGCAGTCACAGGAAGAAAAGCCAACAAATATTAGCACGGCAGGTTGGGATGACGATAGGAATCCCAACCTTACTCAATTTGCCATTTTCTAAATTCAGTATCTGAAATTTTGACGAATAATATGCTGAGGGAAACAGAACAACTTTCGCTTCATGTTTCAAATTACTCAATCCCCTGTGATCTCAAATAATCCTCATAATTACCCTTGAAATCATTAATACCATCTGGTTTCATTTCAAGAATTCGTGTGGCCAGTGAGGAAACGAATTCCCGGTCGTGTGAAATGAAAATTAAAGTGCCGGTATATTTCTCCAGCGCGCTATTAAGTGATTCGATGGATTCCATATCCAGATGATTGGTCGGTTCATCCATCAGCAAAACATTCGGTTTCTGCAGAATCAATTTGCCGAAGAGCATGCGGCCTTGTTCTCCACCAGAGATTACGCGGGTGGATTTCTTGACGTCATCGCCGGAAAATAATAACCGGCCCAATGTGCCGCGTATTGTTTGATCGTCATCATTGCCTTGCCGCCACTGATCCATCCATTCGGTCAATGTCAGGGTTTCTTCAAAATCAGCCGCATGATCTTGCGGGTAATAACCGGGGCGTGCCTTGTCGGGCCATTTTATCGTACCGGAATCGGGGATTAGTTCACCGGTCAGGCAACGCAGCAGCGTGGTTTTTCCGATTCCGTTAGGGCCAATGATGGCGATTTTCTCGCCGGCTTCTATGTCAAAGCTTAGATGATCAAATAAAGGCTTATCCATTCCAGCGAAACGCTTGCTGATTTCTTTGGTGGAAACAGCCAGACGATGCAGCTTATCCCGGTCATCCACTTCAAACTGGATATAAGGATATTGGCGACTGGATGGTTTGACATCCTCCAGTTTAATTTTCTCAATCTGCCGCGCACGGCTGGTTGCTTGCCGGGCTTTCGACGCATTCGCTGAGAAGCGACTGACAAAAGATTGCAAATCGGCAATCTGTGTTTTCTTCTTGGCATTATTGGTCAACATACGCTCGCGAACCTGGGTCGAGGCGATCATGTAGTCATCATAGTTGCCGGGATAGATGCGCAGCTCACCGTAATCCAGATCAGCCATGTGCGTACATACGCTGTTCAAAAAATGCCGGTCGTGAGAGATGATGATAATGGTATTCTTGCTGGCATTGATGATGTCTTCCAGCCAGCGGATGGTATTAATATCGAGGTTGTTGGTCGGCTCATCCAGTAATAAGATTTCCGGATCGGAAAATAAGGCTTGTGCTAATAACACGCGTAACTTGAATCCTGGCGCAATCGCGTTCATCAATCCATGATGCTGGGAAGAGGGGATGCCTACCCCAAGCAGCAGTTCTCCGGCGCGCGCTTCGGCAGAATACCCATCCAGTTCGGCAAATTGAGATTCCAGTTCGGCGGCCTGCATATACTCTTCTTCCGTGGCGTCTGGATTGGCATAAATGGCGTCTCGCTCCTGTTTGACATGCCATAACTCCGCGTGTCCCATCAGCACCGTATCAATGACTAAACAATCTTCAAAAGCGAATTGATCCTGACGCAGCTTTCCCACCCGTTCACCGCTGTCAACCGTGACATTGCCCGCAGTGGGTTCAAGATCTCGGCCGAGAATCTTCATGAACGTTGACTTGCCGCAACCATTCGCGCCAATCAAACCATAGCGATTACCCCCGCCAAATTTTACGGAAACATTTTCAAAGAGTGGCTTGGCACCAAATTGCATGGTGATATTGGCTGTTGTAATCAAAGTGTATACCTGAATGTTATTGTTTCAAGAGAAGGGCCGACATTCTAAAGGTTTTTTTGGGTTACGGTGAGTGTTAATCACTTCCAATATAGAATGAGCTTGAAAGGGGCTGCGTATTACAAACGAAGAATCGGAGAGTGCTATCAATTGTACCCAACGACGGCTGGGGTGATTCTTCGCGAAAATAGGTAATCTCAGTTATGGATCTGCCCCTTTTTTTGATAGCGTAGCAAAGAATATTCAGAACTCTTGCCGCTTCTAGTTCAGATAATCGAATTGTATTTTGGGACATATGTACTAATAAAGAAGTTTATACATACTATTGAATGGCAGGTATCTATTATCTATCCTCCAAGTGCAGGTGTAATTTTAATCAGTGCATTGCACTTTAAACTTGAATTCAATTAAAAAACATATTAAGAGGGTAATATAAAATGAACAAGACATTACGTAGTACATTAGATAAGCTCGTAACTATTTCATCGGTAGGTTTAATACTGGTATCAGCAAATGCGTCAGCAGATACGCTCGACTTCAGCGGGCTTCCAATAGGCACACAGGGTAGCACCGTTCTGGTATTGCCGAATGCTACAATAACTTCTTTCGGTAGCGATATTTATGTTCGTGCTGCAGGTATCGATCATGAAATCTGCGCGCTAACCGGTGGATTTACCTGTGAGGCGGATTTAAGAGTTGATTTTTCCACTGCAGTTAATAGCCTTAGCTTTGTTACGTCGGGATGGCATTCCGGTGACCACATTGACGTAAATGTATACAGCGGAGCTTCGTTGCTTGGTACGGTTGGTCATTCTTCAAATGGTCTGGTTGATCTGAGCGCATTCTCACTCGTGACCAGCATCTATCTGGATGATTCTTCGATCGGGGGGGCCGGAATGGCATATGATCACTTTATCTTCGCTCCAGTTCCCGAACCTGAAACCTACGCTATGTTTTTGGCAGGTCTAGGCCTGCTTGGTTTTATGGCACGTCGCAGAAAAGAATCAGCAGTTTAATTTAGACTTCGACTTAAACCAGAACGGGGGCTTAGCTCCCGTTTTTGTTTCAAGCAAGGGGGTGCCCCGTTTGAGCAGGGTGCTAGCCCAATTAGTAATGTCCGCTATTGATCAGGTCCCAGTTCGACAGCATGCAGAAAATTTTATCCGGTGGCTCCGGGTTGGCATCATGCTGCTTTTTGATACGGCTATTATTCCACGTGTCTCGATTGATCATCGAATTACAAATAATGAAAAATACCGATTAGTGAAACGCCCCCGGTTGCATAGATGAGTGGGCTGTCCCAGGTGTGGGGAGAAAAAGCTTCGGCTAAGGTAATCAGGATCGGCATTAGCAGTAGTGCGGCAACTAGCTGCGTGGAACTGAAGTATTGGTGAAATGCCAATATCGCAATCACAGTGGTTATGAATACGCATGCGCTGCCCATATAACTTCGAACGTATCTTTGCTGGGTAAAAAGCGCATAAGTCGTATATTTTCTTTTACCGAATCTTATCCCGACGGGTTCTGCAAGACCGTCACCGATACCATTGGCAATAATAATGATCATGATGAGCGGTAGCATGTCGCGGCTTTCGAAGTAGGCCAGCAAGGGGATGAGTACCAAGTAGCTGGCGATAAACTGTGTGTAAAGCCAAGTCAATGTAAATGGCCTATCTTCCGGCCTATCAAACGAGCAGAACATTATGGAAAGCACCCTGACCTTATTGCGCAAGGGTGCTATAAAAAATGTCAGAAAAATAAATGCGCAGACTACATCGATGAAAAATGTTGTTGCGCTATAGGGATACTCAATGACGGTTGACAGTAAAGTCGGCAGAAAGAAAAATGCGAAATGATTTATTTTGCGCGTGTAGTTAACTTTGAAATTTTGATGAATGACTAATAATCCGCACGCAAAATGAATTAAAAATAATAACGCGTAGAAAATTGCGTGATGCAACCAATACTCGAAGGGAATGGACATGTGCGGATCGGCTATAGTTTTCTCATGCAATACGAGTCAATTCTCAGCATTTGCATCAAGTGATTAATAGGTAGGTCTCGATAAGATCGTATCCAAATATCGCGCTACATTGTGATAGGATGAAAAATCAAATTCACCACCCAATGCTTCGAAAGAATAAGAATTCTTGGTTATGCGCCTGACGCCATTTTGTCCAATTTGCGCTGACGGGGTACAAGTAACTTTGAGATTGTATCGGTATTGGCTGGTGTACTAAACAAATAACCCTGCACTTTCTCACATCCAAGGTTTCTAAGAATATTCAGTTGTTCTGGTTTTTCAACCCCTTCAGCGATGATTCCATATCCCAGTTTGTGTCCCATTTCTATCATCGAACTAATTAGGGTCAGAGCTTGATTATCAACAAGCATATCGTCAACAAAATATTTGTCGATTTTCAGGCAATCAACTTTAAGGTGCTTAAGGGAAGCAAAAGACGAATAACCTTTTCCGAAATCATCAATTGCCAGTAAAACGCCCAGGTCTTTCAAGTCTTGAAATATGGAAAGATTGCGTGGGTCAGTCTGCACAACGCTTTCTGTCACTTCTAACTCCAATTCAGATGGAGCAATTCCTACGTCCTCAATAATACGTTTAATCAGTGACGCAAACTCTTTATCGAGAAAAAGGCTTGGAGAAATATTTACTGCCATACGAAGCGAGTGAAAACCTTCTTTCTTCCAGGCGATTAATTGGCCGCAGGCTGTTCTTAACACCCATTCAGTAAGTGGTTTAATCATACCGATTTTTTCGGCTGTGGCGATAAAATCAATTGGCGGGACTTGGCCTAATTCTGGGTGATGCCATCGTGACAGTGCCTCGAAACCAAAGATTTCTCCAGTATCGACTTCAATTTGAGGTTGATAAACCAAGGACAATTGTTGTTTCTCGATTGCTTTCCTTAAATTTTGCTCAACATGAAAACGATGCTCAGCTTGTTGGGTAAGTTCCGCTTTATAGAAAGCATACTGATTTTTTCCACTTCCCTTTGCTGTGTAAAGCGAGGTATCTCCGGCTTTTAATAATGCTGACAGATCTTTTCCATCATCCGGGTAATATGCGATTCCAATACTGCAAGTCGGTGTGAGTTTTCTGGAATACATCTCGATCGGTTGCGCTATCGCATCAAGACAACGTTTCGCGACATTGGCTGCATAATCATCATCTATTTCTTCAATGAGAATACAGAATTCATCGCCACCAAGGCGTGCGATGAAATCAATTTCACGGCATGTATTGACCAAACGTTTTGCAATGGTCTTAAGCAGCAAGTCACCAGCATCATGCCCAAGACTGTCGTTAACAGCCTTGAAGTCGTCCAGGTCAATATATAGCAATCCAAAACGACGGTTATGCCGGGCAGACGTTTTTGTGATTTCTGCAAGGTGCTGAGAAAAAGCGGCGCGATTGGCAAGACCGGTTAGTTCATCGGTATAGGCGAGTATTTGGATGCGTTTCTGAGCTTGATCCCGCTCCATGACTATTCCCGCAAGCCGGGCTGCAGAGATAAGATCGTGTAATTCTGCTGTATTAGGAAGCGCAGGATGATTGTAGTACATGCCGAACGCACCCAAAACCTTTCCGCTGGAATCCTTAATGGGTTCAGACCAACAACAACGCATGCCATGGGGTAGGGCGTATTGTTTGATTTTTTCCCATTTAGGATCTGTCTCAATATTCTCAACGAGAACACGCTGTCCTGTATAAGTGGATG
>NZ_JAIEME010000088.1 GCF_019752415.1 Nitrosomonas sp. | reverse complement strand
TATCAGTATGATGCAGTTTATCAAACCTTTTTGACCAAAGTCGATGTGATCGAATAAATCAGTGTTTCCCTAAATTGACTTGATAGTGTAGTAATCGGTTCTGTGTCGGAAATTGTGCCGAGGAAAAATTTTGCGATGCCCGTGACTTGGCATATTGCGATGCGCCCTTCCGGGCGTTAAGCATTGTCTAAAACGGCAATAAGCGAACTGATGGAGACGTTTGAGCATGCAAAGGCCTATATTCGCGCCAAGGTTAAGCATCCTTTCAAGTTGTCGTAAAGAATCTATTCATACACCGCAAGGCACGCTAAAAATGGGTAACCAAGAACACCGCTCAGCTATTCTTATTGTTTGGTTTTGCCAATTTACTGTTGGCTCGTCGATGGATAGATGACGATGACAGCCAAGTTGCATTCAGAAAACAAAAAATGAGAGATATAATGCAAAAAATGACTCAATTCAGACCAGAAAATGCTGAATCCAACCCAGTATCCAGAAACCGTGCTCGATACGCTGCTGTGCGATGAATTATTCAGCACTTCCTTAACTTTAAAACCTTTATTGAGTTAAACTAGTCATATATGACTAATTTTTATCATCCCGATCAAATTATCCGTCCGGAAATTCTCGAGCTCTCCGCTTATCATGTCCCGCCCGCAACAGGTATGATCAAGCTGGATGCGATGGAGAACCCATATCCGTTACCACTCGTGATACGTGACGAAATTGCACAATTAACTGCAAGTGCACCGGTAAACCGCTACCCCGATGCAAGTGCCACTCAACTTAAAGCGATGCTACGCCAGGCCTTGGCTATTTCCGATGAAATGGATATCCTGTTAGGCAATGGATCGGATGAAATTATCCAGATCATTGCCATGGCACTAGCTAGGCCTGGCGCGGTATTAATGAGTGTTGAACCTGCATTTGTCATGTTCCGGATGATCGCGGCATTCGCAAACATTCAATATGTTGGAATACCTTTACAAAAAAATTTCTCGCTTGATCTGGAAACAATGCTAGCTGCAATTGCAGAACATAAACCTGTCGTCATTTTCCTGGCCTACCCTAATAATCCAACCGGAAATTTATTTGATCCCGCAGCGATTTTAAGCATCATTCAGGCAACTTCTGGTATCGTTGTTGTCGATGAAGCTTACCATGCATTTGCTGATGCTAGCTTTATGGATAAACTAACCCAGTACCCCAATTTATTGTTAATGCGTACACTATCCAAGTCAGGATTGGCCGGTCTAAGACTGGGGCTATTAATCGGCCGATCTGAATGGTTAGTGCAACTGGAAAAGGTGCGTTTGCCTTATAATATTGGCATAATGACGCAATTAATTGCAGAGAAGGTATTGCACCATACTGCAGTATTATCAGAGCAAGCGGAAGCGATCAAGTCAGAACGCACAAAAATGAGAACATTTCTTGGTACAATAGACAATATTGAGGTATATCCTTCGAACGCTAATTTTATTTTGTTTCGTATCCATGCAGCCAGTCAAATCTTTCAGGCACTTAAGCAACGCAAGATACTAATCAAGAATCTTGATGGCACACATCCATTATTAGAAAATTGTTTGCGTGTAACAGTAGGTACACCCGATGAAAACTCTCAATTTTGCACAACATTACACACCATACTGAGTGAAACAGTTTAGAATCCACTCCAATTCCTTGTATTAATCAAAGATTTTATTCTATGCGCCGGGCACAAGTTACACGAAATACGCTGGAAACTCAGATCAGCATCGACCTGAACTTGGATGGGACAGGCAAATCTGTCCTGGAAACTGGCGTGCCTTTTCTGGATCACATGCTCGACCAGATTGCTCGCCATGGCATGATAGATCTTGAAATCGCTGCCAAAGGTGACTTGCATATCGATGCACATCACACGGTGGAAGATATTGGCATCACTTTTGGTCAAGCCTTTACCAAAACAGTGGGAGATAAAAAAGGATTGCGCCGCTATGGACATGCCTACGTACCGCTTGATGAAGCATTGTCACGTGTAGTCATAGACCTATCCGGACGTCCCGGTTTGGTATTCAATGTTGATTTTGTCCGGGCGCGTATTGGTGATTTTGATGTCGATCTCATTCGTGAGTTTTTTCAGGGATTCACTAATCATGGCTTGATAACGCTGCATATCGACAATATCTCCGGAAAGAATGCGCACCATCAGGCAGAGACCGTGTTTAAAGCGTTTGGGCGTGCGTTGCGCATGGCTATAGAACATGATTCAGCGGCAAGCGGGATTATTCCATCCACCAAAGGCACTTTATAAGTAACTTTGTTTAACTACATCATTGTATGATTGATATCGCAATTGTTGATTATGGAATGGGAAACTTACGTTCCGTACAGAAAGCGCTTGAGCATGTTGCACCGGCTGCCTCGATTGCAGTCACCAGCGATCCGGATGTTGTGCGAGAAGCCAAACGTATAGTTGTACCAGGCCAAGGCGCCATGCGCAATTGTATGCATGAGCTGGAAATTCGCGGATTACGTGAAGCCGTCATGGAAGCAGCTGTTCACAAACCGTTTCTTGGCATCTGCATTGGCTTACAAATGCTGTTTGAAGAAAGTGAGGAAGGACATGTGAAAGGCCTGAATATCCTGCCTGGCAAGGTCGTGCACTTCCCTGCCACGGCCATGACGACGGCAGACGGACAAAAACTTAAAGTACCGCATATGGGCTGGAATCAAGTTTATCAGGCCATTAAGCATCCTTTATGGGAAGGTATTGCAGAAGACGCGCGTTTTTATTTCGTACACAGTTATTATGTCGAGACTACTGATTCTGAATCAATCGCGGCAAGAAGCAATTATCCTTTTCCATTTACTTGTGCTGTTACAAAAGATAATATTTTCGCTGTACAATTCCATCCAGAAAAAAGCCAATTGGCAGGATTAACCTTATTAAGTAATTTTGCAAAATGGACACCAAATTTCTAAAACCAGAAAGAAATAAACTGATTCTATTAATCAACTATTCCCTCTGATTAAGCCATGCTGATTATTCCTGCAATAGATCTCAAAGATGGGCACTGCGTTCGACTCAAGCAAGGAGTCATGGAAGAGGCAACCGTATTTTCCAAAGAACCCAGTGAGATGGCAATACATTGGTTAAGCCAAGGTGCAAGGAGACTTCATCTTGTCGATTTAAACGGTGCATTTGCTGGCAAACCAAGAAATGAAGAAGCGATATGTGAAATTGTACGAGCCATCAATAACCTGATTCCAATTCAGCTGGGCGGCGGTATTCGTGATCTCGATACAATCGAACGTTACCTGGACAATGGCATCACCTACATCATTATTGGCACTGCAGCCATTAAAATTCCCGGTTTCTTGCAAGATGCTTGCAATGCCTTTCCGGGTCAGATTATGGTCGGACTGGATGCAAAAGATGGCAAGGTTGCTGTTGATGGCTGGTCTAAAATAACCGGACATGACGTGGTTGACTTGGCGAGAAAATTTGAAGGCTACGGCGTAGAAGCGATTATTTACACAGATATCGGCAGAGATGGCATGCTCAGTGGCATCAATGCCAAGGCCACGGTTGAATTGGCCAGAGAATTGACTATACCAATCATTGCCAGCGGCGGAATCACCAATATTGATGATGTGCACACACTGTGCGAAATTGAATCAGAGGGTATTATGGGTGCCATTACTGGCCGCGCTATCTATGAAGGTTCGCTTAATTTCATGGAAGCCCAGATCTTGGCTGACAAACTAAGTAAGAGTAACGATATCTCATAAAAAACCCTTGCAATTGAATACTGGCACAATTCATTTTTTTCTCTTACTCTAACGACCGGCTTCTAAAACTAATGAGCCTCGCTAAACGAATTATTCCATGTCTGGATGTAACCAATGGACGTGTTGTTAAAGGTGTTAACTTTGTTGAATTACGTGATGCAGGAGATCCGGTAGAAATCTCACGCCGCTATGATGAACAAGGTGCTGATGAACTTACTTTTCTGGATATCACAGCCAGCTCTGACAATCGCGACCTGATTCTGCATATCATTGAGGAAGTCGCTGCACAAGTATTTATTCCGTTAACCGTTGGCGGCGGTGTGCGTCAAGTAGCTGATGTTCGCAGGTTACTCAATGCCGGCGCTGATAAAGTCAGCATCAACACATCAGCAGTACTGAATCCGCAACTGGTTGCCGATGCCTCAGATCATTACGGTTCTCAATGCATCGTTGTAGCGATTGATGCCAAGCAAGTTAGCTCAGCCGGAGGTTCCCCACGCTGGGAGGTTTTTACCCATGGCGGACGTAAAGCAACCGGCATTGATGCCATCGAGTGGGCAAGAAAAATGCAATCTCTCGGAGCTGGTGAAATTTTACTCACCAGCATGGATAGAGATGGCACACGAAACGGTTTTGATATCGCCTTGACCCGCGCTGTTTCAGATGCGATTGATATACCGGTAATTGCCAGCGGCGGCGTTGGCAATCTGGATCATTTGGTTGCAGGCATTCTGCAAGGACACGCAGATGCTGTATTAGCGGCCAGTATTTTTCACTATGGAGAATTTACCGTGCTGCAAGCAAAACAGTATATGGCACAGCATGGTATTGAAGTGCGGCTATAATGTTAAAATTGTTGATGAAATTTGCAACATTACTCTAAAAAATCCTAATTTATTTATGCCTGATACCTGGCTTAGCAAAATCAACTGGTCTGAAGATGGGCTGATACCAGTGATCGCTCAGGAAGCGGATAGTGGCAAAGTTCTTATGGTTGCTTGGATGAACCGGGATGCGCTTAAGCTGACGGTAGAAAAACGTGAAGCAGTATACTGGTCACGTTCGCGCAAGAAACTTTGGCATAAAGGTGAAGAATCCGGCCACATTCAAAAATTAAAAGATATTTATTTGGATTGTGATGAAGATGTTCTTCTTCTTATCGTGGAACAAATCGGTGGAATTGCGTGCCATACTGGCAGACACAATTGCTTCTTTCAGAAACTGGAAAATAACGAGTGGGTTATCGCAGCTCCTGTTATTAAAGATCCCTTAGAAATCTACAATAAATGACTGACACAACTATTCTTCACCGCCTGGCGGAAACCATTGAATCACGGAAGTTAGCCGATGCAAACAGCTCATATGTAGCAAAGCTGCTTCATGGCGGGCAAGATAAAATACTCAAGAAGATAGCGGAGGAATCTGCTGAAACATTGATGGCTTCGAAAGATGGTAATGCCGAGCAAGTTATTTATGAAACAGCCGATTTGTGGTTTCATTGCCTAGTATTACTTGCCTACCATGAACTCACGCCGGATGATGTTTTGAAAGAACTGGAAAGACGCGAAGGTGTATCGGGCATACAAGAAAAAGCATCAAGAAAAACGGATTAAAATATGGATAATTGTATTTTTTGCAAAATTGCAAGAAGAGAAATTCCTTCCAATAAAATTTATGAAGATGAAGAAATTCTCGCCTTTAATGATATCAATCCTGCCGCGCCTGTTCATTTCTTGCTGATCCCTAAGCTACATATTGATTCACTGGCCGATGTTCAAGATAATCATCAGAACTTATTAGGAAAAATGCTATTATTGACTCAGAGATTGGCAAAAGAACAAGGCTGCGAAGATGGTTACCGCACCATTATCAATACCGGCCGCGTAGGTGGCCAGGAAGTATTTCATTTGCATTTTCATATCATCGGTGGCCGGGAACGCCTGCCCGGAATGATTCATCACAGCTAGGCTAGTACTGTTCCATTTAAAAGGAGAAAGTAATGGGCACATTCAGCATTTGGCATTGGATTATCGTATTGGTCATTGTCGTATTGGTATTTGGAACAAAGAAATTACGCAACCTAGGGAATGATCTAGGAAGTGCCTTGAAAGGATTTAAAGAAGGCATGAAAGAATCAGATACTGAAAACACTCTATCGAAATCAGCCCCTATCCATGAACCAGTGATAGAAGTCACAGCAAGCAAGGAAGCTTCCGTGAATACCTTCAAAGACAGTCAATCAGCAAACCCAACCAAAGACAGCGCGCCGCAATCAGCCAGCGTAAATAGCCAGACTACAGACACCGAAATCAAGGAAACAACACAGACTAGAACGTAGATATTCCAGTATCTGTGAAATTCCCAAACATACTCAGGTCTGATGGATGCTTTCATTAATACAATTTCGATCAGAGAAACAACATGTTTGATATCAGTTTTATGGAATTACTGGTTATCTCAATGGTTGCATTAATCGTTATTGGACCAGAACGACTGCCCACCGTAGCGCGCACAGTTGGGAATCTATACGGACGCTGCCGGAACTTCGTATATAGCGTTAGAACCGATATCCATAATGAAATGCGTATGGAGGAACTGAAGAACATGCAATCTTCTGTGCAGGAAACGGTTCAATCCATCGAAGATTCCGTACAACAAAGTGTTGATCAGTTAAAAACAACCGTTGCTGATGTCCAAACTGATGTTAACTCACCTGTAAACCTACCCGCATCACAACTGCCTGAAGAATCCGAACAACTGGCGCCGGTCAGCAATGAATCACTTCATAGCTCCCTTAATAACGAGAAAAAATAATAATCAATCGCCTATATGAAGTCTATTGATGCCCCGCCCCTAAGCAATCACCATGCTTGAAGGCTCATTCTTATCGCATTTAGTGGAATTACGTACCAGAATGATACGTGTTCTGGGCGGGCTCATGCTTGGCTTTCTGCCTTGTGCTTTTTACGCACGTGAACTCTATACCTTGTTGGCCCAACCGCTGCTGGAGAAGCTACCGCAAGGCGGGCAAATGATCGCCACGGATGTCGCGACACCTTTCTTTGTACCGATGCAAGTCGCCATGATGATGGCTTTCGTCATTACATTACCGCACACTTTTTATCAAATATGGGCTTTTGTCGCACCCGGACTCTATTCTCATGAAAAACGTATGGCGCTGCCTTTGGTCTTTGGCAGCAGCTTTTTATTCTTTTTCGGTATGGCATTTGCCTATTTTGCAGCGTTGCCACTGGTATTTGAGTTCATTACTTATTTTGCACCGGAAGGCGTCGCCGTAATGACAGACATCAGCAAATACCTGAGCTTTGTTTTATCCATGTTCCTCGCATTTGGTATCACTTTTGAAGTACCGGTATTTGTTATCATATTAGTCAGAACAGGCGTAATCACTATTGAGAAGCTAAAGGAAATCCGCCCCTATGTAATTGTCGGCGCATTCGTCATTGCTGCCATCATTACACCGCCCGATGTTGTTTCGCAATTTATGCTGGCAGTACCTTTGTGCCTGCTTTATGAGTTGGGTATATTCATCGCTGCTTTTATGATAAAGAAACAGGATCAAGAAATTCAATCTGATGCGTCAACACCTACCCAAAAAAATCCTTCAGAACAGAAAGATATTCCTACAAAAACAGACTGACCGATTTGATACCTGTCCCCAACAAGGATAGATAGAAATCGTTATAATGCAACCAATCCGATCCTTCTTACTCTAAAAAAACAACCCATTGTATGGATGTCTATCTTCGAGGAGATCAGCGATGTCAAATAGCCTTCATGTTATTGATTTAGCAAAATTAGCTGTTGTATCTGCCAGTATTTTCAGTCTGTTTGCTGTCGATATCACGTTCGCACAATCGCCGAATGCAGATCATCGTAATCAGCCACCTTCAAATTCACAGAACCTGACTCCTCAGTCCGCACCCGAAAGCCCGCCGGATCTCGGCAGACCGCCAAGAACCATTCATCGCGTTGGCACCGCCATTAGCACGCCGCGAAACAGCATCAGTATTAAGAGCACAGATGCTGGGATCATACCCCGGCAACCGCCTGCGTCGGGGTGCATCAATTGCGGCATTGTTGATTTCGTTAATAAAATGGGGCAAGGAAATAATCTGAACGCAATCGCAAGTGGTATCGTCGCGGGAACAGTCGCGAGGGAAATCATCCGCCCACATGGCACCAATCAGCCAGACACGGCGGATGGCATGCCTGGCGATCACGGCGGCAATATGGCTAATCCGGTCAATCCGTATCAAATCGGCGTCACTATGAGTGATGGCAGGCAAGCAATCATTGCACTGCCTGATGCAGCAAACTTCCAGCAAGGCGATAGAGTTAAGCTGATCGATGGCGTGCTGGTCCTTGATCGCTAATGAAGGTTATCATCCAGAGAACTGCCTGTATGTTTTATAAACTTCACCCTGCACAGCCCATGATGCCGCCATTTGCAAATGCTTCATTCATTGGAAGACACAATTGAATTCTTCAATCCTCAAGAAAATTGAACTTCCGATTGAAGGGATGATATGTGCTGCCTGTGCGGCACGTATCGAAAAGAATCTGAACAATCTCGCCGGTGTACAGGCGGTTGTCAACTTTGCCAATGAGAAAGCGCATGTCAATTATGATGAAAGCCAAATTAAAACAGATGCGCTGATTAGTGCCATAGAAAAATCCGGTTTTCATATTGCTCCGCAATCTGTGCAACTGCAATTGCACAAAATGACTTGCGCGGCCTGTGCTGGCCATATTGAAAACGCATTAAATAGATTGCCCGGTGTCACAGCCACTGTGAATGTGGCGACCGAAACGGCCAGAGTAAATTTCATACCAGGCTTGGTAAGGGTCGACAATTTGATCGATGCAGTGATTGATGCAGGGTATGACGCCAGCGAAATCAGCGAATCCAGTCATACTGAAGAAAAAGCAAGGCGACTGGCAGCCTATCAGGCTGAATTACGTTTATTCTGGATCTCCTCTGCCCTCACTTTGCCGCTCGTGTTGCAAATGGGTGCTATGTTTTCAGGCCATGATATGGACATGCTACCGCGATGGTTGCAATGGCTATTGGCAACCCCGGTGCAATTCTGGATTGGGCGGCGTTTCTATATTGGCGGCTGGCACTCCCTGCGCAGCGGCGGAGCCAATATGGATGTGCTCGTTGCATTAGGCACCAGTATGGCCTATTTCTTCAGTGCCATAGTCACAGCGCTCACACTCGATCAACATGTCTATTTTGAGGCCAGCGCAGCAATTATTATCCTAGTTTTACTAGGCAAATTGATGGAAGCGCGCGCCAAAGGGAAAACCTCTGAGGCCATTGAGGCGCTGATCAGATTGCAACCTAAAACAGCCCGTATCGAGCGTAATGGACAAATTCTCGAGGTGTCGGCAAGCAGTCTGCAAGTCAATAATATTTTTATCGTACGCCCGGGTGAAAATCTGCCGGTTGACGGCGTCGTCATGGAAGGGGCTTCCAGCATTAACGAATCCATGTTGACCGGCGAAAGTTTGCCCGTCAGCAAACAAGTAGGCGCAAAAGTCTTTGCCGCTACGCTAAATCAACAAGGCCTACTCAAATGTCGTGCAACCAGTGTTGGCGAACACACCCAGCTGGCCGCTATCATTCATTTAGTAGAAGCGGCACAGGGTACCAAAGCACCCATTCAACGCCTAGCAGATACAATTTCTGGAATATTCGTCCCCATTGTTGTGGCGATCAGCGTCCTGACCCTGGGAATTAACTGGTGGCTCACCAGTGACTTTGTTTCCGCACTGATCAATGCTGTCGCCGTGTTGGTCATCGCTTGCCCTTGCGCACTAGGGCTGGCCACACCTACCGCAATTATGGTTGGCACAGGACGCGGTGCGCAGGTTGGTGTCCTAGTCAAAAATGCGGCGGCACTGGAAAATGCCGAGAAGATTCAAACCATCATTGTCGACAAGACCGGCACCCTCACCGAAGGCAGACCGGAAGTCACCGACATTGTCCCAATTGCATCGATCAACACGCAGGATTTTTTGCAAATCGCAGCTTCCCTGGAACAGGGATCAGAACACCCGTTGGCTCGGGCAATTCTGGATCGTGCGCAGAAAATGCAATTACCGCTTCAATCCATCGATAATTTCTCGGCTATCACCGGCAGCGGTATCACAGCCCGCATGAATGGCGTTCAACATCTGCTTGGCTCACCCAAATTTCTAAAGCAACAAGGCATCATTGTGGATGAAAAACAGATCGCCACTCTGCAAGCAGAAGGTAAAACGGTCATCGGCGTTGCCTCGACTGCGGATAACGATTCTAGAATCCTTGGTTATCTGGCCATTGCGGACCGCTTGCGAGACACTTCTCTGAGAGCCATTGAACGCCTGCAATCGATGGGCATTGAAGTGGTAATGCTAACCGGCGACAATGCCTTGACCGCTGCTGCCATTGCCAAACGTACTGGTATTATGCAATATCGCGCTGAAGTTTTACCACAAGATAAAGCCGCAGAAGTTATGAAGCTGAAAGCTGATGGCAAGTTTACCGCCATGGTCGGTGATGGCATCAATGACGCGCCAGCCTTGGCAGCAGCAGATGTCAGTTTTGCTATTGGCGCCGGTTCTGATGTCGCCATTGAGGCCGCAGATATCACCTTGATACGCAACGATCTAATGAGTGTTGTCGATGCCATTTCTCTCTCGCGCGCCACACTCCGGAAAATCCGTCAGAATTTATTCTTTGCCTTTGTCTATAATATGCTCGGCATTCCACTGGCTGCTATCGGCTTGCTCAATCCGGTGATTGCCGGGGCAGCTATGGCCATGAGTTCAGTATCGGTTGTTAGCAACTCACTGCTATTGAAACGTTGGAAAGCAAATCATTAAAAAATCATTTAAAGGAAATATGTCATTATCATGCAAACCACCACTATAAAAATCAAGGGCATGACCTGCATGGGTTGCGTCAATAGCATCAAAACCGTCCTAAAGAACCTACCTGGTGTAATCGAAATGGAAGTTACTCTTGACCCAGCCCAAGCGATTGTTCAGTACGATCCCGCTAATGCTAGTATCGCTCTACTTAAAGAATCCATCCTCGATGCAGGATTCGAAGTGGTTGATTAGGAATAAACTTTTCTCAGTGTTCCATACCACTCAGAATCATCGCCACAAGGCAAGAATCTTAATCAACACTACAGATTCCACAACAAACTGGTACTCTTTAAATCCGTTTTGAACAGATCAGGGCATCTGCACAATCGCATAATGAAGTGTTACCGCAAAACTGAACCTAGTTGGGAGAAAACGAGCACTACCACTTGGGGCAAACAGATACCATCTTAATCTACTGTCTTAAAAGGAAGATCCACTATATTTTTTGCGCTTGAAAAAATCGGAGGATTTATCGAAGTGCCCTTTTGTATTCGATAATTTAATTTAACTTTAGAATTACCAGGAAAAGCCGTAGGTTATCTTTGATTATCGTATCGATATGGTGTGATATTAATAATATCGTTTTCAGAACATATTATAGGGAGGTGATAGCAATGATTAGAGAACTTTCTTTTGATGATGAAGATGTCGTTTATCCTGTTGATAGTATGAACGACGAGGATGATCTACTGGCGGATAGCAAAATTCCACCCGGGAAGTTTGCAAAAATAATTGACGAATTCGAAGCTGCCAAAGATGATTTAGACGAAGACGAAGACGAATTCGAAACAGTCAAAAATGATTTAGACGAAGACGATGATGTTACACTCGACTCGTTAGGACTGCGGTAGTCTCTCAAACTCTACAACAGCACTTGTTGCATAGCGAACGCAAAAGAGAAATATATTAATCAATATCTTGCAAGTGATATCCGTAATTAATCCGTTTTGTATTTTAATTTGGAGAAAAAATTTACGTGGTTCGATTATGAATCAGTAGCCTGTTTGTTGATACCAGTTCAAAATTGACCACCTGTGCCGGTTGAAAATTGACCAAGATCGGAAGAGC
>NZ_JAIEME010000017.1 GCF_019752415.1 Nitrosomonas sp. | reverse complement strand
ACAAGCGGGTTTGATATAGCTGCCAAATTTCCTGGCGATCCAATAATGTTAAGCGAGTGCGTTTGTGTATGTTCATCTACAGTATTCTCCTGAATACTGTAAACAACGCTAGGAATTCTTACAACTAAGTAATCGAAATCACTCGCAATGATCAAAACAGTTCCGTGCTACTTTTCCCTCCGGTAACTCCGGAACTGCCCTTCACCTGCCTTCGCAGATTATGCTTGCACACTTTCCCACAATTTCTGCAACCGTTTAACGGACACCGGAAACGGCGTTTTCAACTCCTGCGCAAACAGTGAAATGCGTAATTCCTCAATCTGCCAGCGGAATTCATCGAGATTGTCATTCTGATGGCTTATTTTCTGATGCTTCTCGCAATGTTGCAGATACTGCCGCCAGAGTGGCGTGATTTCGGCGCTATTGCGCTCGTCACGCTCGGGATTGGCCGGTAATTTTTCCAGACGTAACGCCATGCCTTTCAAATAACGCGGAAATTGCTGCAAGCGCTGCCATGCCGTTTTACTGAGAAATCCAGGATAAATCAGCTTTCCAAGCTGCTCATCCAATTCAGATTTGACGCGATCGTTTCGTGTCGATGCTAATCGTCCCAGCACAAGCTGATATTCACTGCCAATCTGCTGTAACAAACGGGCAAGTGCTGCGGTCACTTCCGGCAGACGGCTTTTTGCTCGCTGGCCGTGCGCGGCAAATTCAGCCGCTGTGCGCGGTAGCGGATCATCATGCAGCAACGCGCGATCCACGATGGCATCGAGCATATCCTGCTTCAGATCGCCCGGATTGATCCGGGTTACCAGCTGCACGCTGGCCTGCTTTAATCCTGGCAAGTTCTTTTCTATTTGTTTGAGCTGGTCTTTCAGCGTCAAACACAATAACCGTCTGACACCCAAGCGCATCGCGTTGTCCGCAGCCTGCTGCGTATCAAACAGCCGGATAGCGGCGTTGTCCGTTTTATCGATCAGCGCCGGATAACCAGTCAATGATTGCCCGTTCCTTTTAAAAGGCACCTCCACCGGCAAATCGCCAAAATCCCATTGCGTGATAGCATCGCGTTCAATACCGATGTCATCGGTCCCGGCATCGCGCTTTACAAAAGTCATCTGCGCCGCTTTGCCAAGCTGTGTTTGCAATTCGGCGAGATTACGGCTCATGGCCAGCTCTTGCCCGGCATCGTCCATCACACGAATATTCATCAGCAAATGTGACGGCATATCGGTGATCTGCCAGGTTTCTGCCGGAACTGTCAAGGAAGTCTTTTGCACAATAAATTTTTCCAACGCCTCCTGTAATGAAATTTGCTGCCAGGAACGGGTTTGAAGATCCAGGAATCCGGTAACCGATTCCGGCAATGGCACGAGAATACGGCGGATTTGCTTCGGTAGCGCTTTCAAATACCAGGTGATTTTTTCACGGATCAGACCGGGAACCAGATAACCCAGTTGTTTGGTATCCAAACGATTCAGCAACGGCAGCGGTACGGAAACCGTCACGCCATCGAGCACATGACCGGGATCAAACCGGTACGTAAGCGGCAAAACACTGCTATCCGGCAGCGTCATCGTTTCCGGGAACTGTACTTCGGTAATATGACCGGCTTGATGGCGCATCAGCAATTCGCGCTGTAGATAGAGCAAATGCGCATCGCTTTGCTCGGCCTGCTTACGCCATTTTTCAAATCCCGCGCCGTTGGTTATATTTGCCGGAACGATGGCATCGTAAAAAGCGAAAATCTCCTGCTCATCGACCAACACATCCTGCCGTCGCGCTTTGTGTTCCAGCGCTTCGATCTCTTCAATCAGTGCTTGGTTATGCGCAAAAAAAGGCGCTTGCGTGACATACTCACCCGCCACCAGTGCCGAACGGATGAAAATCTCACGCGATTCCTTGGGATTGATCGAGCCGTAGTGAACCGGCCGTTTCTGGACAATGACAAGACCATACAACGTCACGCGCTCGTAAACTATCACTTGCGCCTGTTTCTTCTCCCAATGCGGGTCAAAATAGTGTTTCTTGCACAAATTAGCAGCGATCCGCTCCAGCCACTGCGGTTCGATTTTGGCGGCGCAGCGCGCATACAGCTTGCTGGTTTCAACCAATTCGGCGGCGACTACCCATTTGGCTTTGCCTTTCTTTAACACCGAGCCGGGAAAAATGGCGAACTTGATGCCACGAGCACCCAGATATTCCCCTTCCTTCTCGGTTTTAAAACCGATATTGCCGAGCAAGCCGGGCAATAAAGCGCGATGGATTTCATCGTAACCCGCGGGTATTTCATTCGGTTTAAAACCCAACTCGGTCATCAGCACGTGCAGCTGTCCATGAATCTCGCGCCATTCGCGCAAACGGCGGTACGACAGAAAATGCTCGCGGCATTGCGCCATCAGTTTCTTGCCGGATTTTTTGTGTTTCAGCAGATCGTCGAAGAAATCCCACAATTTCAAATACGCCAGAAAATCCGAGCGTTCATCCTGGAAGCGGCGATGCGCATTATCGGCAGCCGCTTGCTGTTCAAATGGACGGTCACGCGGATCTTGCAGACTCAATGCGGAAGCGATAATTAATATCTCATGCAGGCAATTTTCCTGCTTTGCCGCCAAAATCATGCGGGCAATCTTGGGATCAATCGGAAACTTAGCCAGCCGCCAGCCGATGTCGGTCAAATTGCGGTTATCGTCGACTGCGCCGAGTTCCGCCAGCAACTGATAACCGTCAGCAATCATGCGCGGCGACGGCGGCTCGAGAAATGGAAAATCTTCGACATCGCCGATTTTCAGCGACTTCATACGCAGAATCACGGAAGCCAGCGATGAGCGCAGGATTTCCGGATCGGTAAACGCCGTCCGCCCCTGAAAATCCTGTTCGGAATACAGCCGGATGCACACCCCATTCGCCACCCGGCCGCAGCGTCCGGCGCGCTGATTGGCCGATGCCTGCGAGATTTTTTCCACCAGCAATTGCTCGACCTTGTTGCGGTAGCTGTAGCGGTTGATGCGCGCCAGCCCAGTATCGATCACATAATGAATCCCCGGCACGGTCAGCGACGTTTCCGCCACGTTGGTCGCCAGTACAATGCGGCGCGCGCCGTCCGGTTGAAACACCCGCTCCTGCTCGGCCACCGACAACCGGGCGAATAGTGGCAAGATTTCGATACTCGAATGAAAACGGTGAAACGAATGCTTGCGCAAGGTTTCGGCGGTTTCGCGGATCTCGCGCTCACCCGGCAGAAACACCAGAATGTCGCCGGAACCCAGCGCCATCAACTCATCGGCCGCATGGATAATGGCGCGCTGCATATCGCCGTCTTCATCATCGTCCACAAGCGGCGGGTGATAATAAATATCCACCGGATAAAGCCTGCCGCTCACCTCAATCACCGGCGCATCGTTGAAATGCCGGGAAAAACGCTGCGCGTCGATGGTTGCGGAAGTCACGATCAGCTTCAGATCCGGCCGCTTCGGCAGCAATTGCTTAAGGTAGCCGAGCAGAAAATCGATATTCAGGCTGCGCTCGTGCGCTTCGTCGATGATCAGCGTATCATAAGCCTGCAACAGCGGATCGCCCTGCGTCTCCGCCAGCAGAATACCGTCGGTCATCAATTTGATGTAACTGTCCGCGCCGATCTTGTCGGTAAACCGCACCTTGTAACCGACCGCCTGCCCCAGCGGACTGTTCAATTCTGCCGCAATCCGCCCCGCCACCGTCCGCGCCGCAATCCGCCGCGGCTGCGTATGCCCGATCAAACCATGCACCCCGCGCTTCAACTCCAGGCAGATTTTCGGGATTTGCGTAGTCTTGCCCGAACCGGTTTCCCCGCAAATGATCACGACTTGATGATTCTCGATCGCTTCTTTGATTTCCTCGCGACGGGTGTTGACCGGCAAATCCTCCGCATACGTTGGGCGAGGAAGATTGGCAAGCCGCTTGGCGATGACTTCGGAAGAGAGTTTTTTCATAGAGATTCATACGGATAGTACCGGCTAATAGCCTGATCATCAGGTTACCTGGTCCGGAGGATGGCAACTCCCGTTTTTCCGTGGTTAAACTATAATGATTGCAGTAATTTTTTAGCAGGTGGTGATGTCACATTTTTTTGAATCGTTCACTACCTTCAATCGCATAAAGCAAAATTATGATGATAATCTACAAAACATCGGATTTTACGACATTATCTGATAGGTTATTGGACGAAAAATCTTATTAATTACGCTAGCTATTAGATCTTCAGATGAATAAAATCTTGTATATTTTGCTATTTATCTCAATGCAATCGGTAGCTGAGTGCTATGTAGTGGGCGAATTTAAAGGCCAAAGCATTCGTCAAAATGAAAATTTTATGTTCGCAGCTGATAGCATGACCGATCAAAAATTCATGATTGATATCGATGGAAAAAATAGCAAGGTAACACCAACCGATATGAACTGTACGCAAATAGGAAGGAATACGGTAGTATGCGTTGATTCCGAACCTGAAACATCAGCTATTGTAACCTGGTCGATGTATCCAGACAGAAAAATTGCTATGTACACGAAAACTATAAATGGTTATGGCAACTTTAGCGGTGGCAGTCTTTTTAAAGGTCAAATCTTAGGCCAATGCAGCAAATAGCTAACTTAGCGTTAGAACGCGCAGACATCGGAGAAAAGCAAATGATGATGCTGAGGTTTATAGCCATCGCACTTCTCGTACCGCTGATGGCAGCGTGTGCAACCGGATATCAAAGCTCAGGATTTACGGGTGGTTTCAAAAACACGCAGTTGTCCCCTGATGTTTTCCGAGTATCGTTCTCAGGAAACGCATTCACATCCAGTGATCGAGTTCAAGACTTTGCATTGCTACGAGCCGCTGAATTGACACTTGCAAACAACGCACAGTATTTCACTGTGATAACTTCCGCCGACCAGTCACGAATCGACGCACATGTATCGCCTGGCTCATCGCATACATCTGGAACCGTATCTACCTATGGAAACACTGGCTATTACTCCGGAACTACAACCTATTCTGCACCTCAGGTACAAACATACTACAAGCCTGGTGTTGGAATGATGATTCGTACTTTCCAAGCCAAGCCAGAAGGTGGTGATGTGTTTGAAGCTAACTTCATTGCCAACTCAATCCGAACTAAATACAGAATCAAGTAATAAAGCGCTGTAGATTGAAGTGACATCAGGAACTCCAACATGTTGCTATCTTGAAGCGCACAGTGACCTGGTCAAGTAAAACCGGACAACCCGTAAGGTGGAAGCCCGTCAGGGTGTTCCGTCGCTTGCAACACTACGCTATATTTTATACTTTTGGCGGAGCACCTTATAACACAACATCACGAGACACGTTAAATGCCACTATCCGAATTTGAACGAGAGAGAATCGAGAAGCTTTTTGGCGAATATTGCCGGAATACGGTTCCGCCCCATGTTCGAAACCAGATCCGAATCGAATACAAAATTAGAGGAAGTGAAGTAAAACTGTTTGAGTGCCGTCCGCGCTATGACGATCCTTCAATCTGGACCGAGATGCCAGTCGCTCGGTTCAAGAAAGACGAGAAGAACAACACATGGCTGCTGTACTGCGCAGACCGCAATAGTAAATGGCATCTTTTCGAGCCCAACACCGAGAACAAAGACATTGAAAAACTGCTGGCCGAGGTCGAACGTGACACCACGGGAATATTCTGGGGTTAAAGTGACGTATAACCCGTAAGGCAGAAACCCAAGGTATTCTGCCGCATGTAACGCCGCGCTTGTAGTTTGCAGTAACGCCAGAAACTCCAACATTCACTGGAATTGAAATTGCTCCCTTTTATGCGATCATATTTTGTTCTGTTTCAAAGAAGCGATCCCAAACGAAAACAATCAAATCGGCATCGAGAAAACAGATCACAAATTATTGTTACCCAAGGAATCCCTGAAGAATCGGGTTTACACTACCCCCAAAGACGACTCGCTACTACAGCACTCATTAAATTTCATCATGATCATTTTTCTCGTGCGCTTCAGCAATAAATTATTTGATTGATAGTAATTTCCTATTGTTACCGGTTTCAATCGGTATCGTTAGCGTAATCCAAGCATTCCAGCCTTCTGGTCTATTCTCGGCATCAAATTCCTTATAACCTCTGAGGTTCAAATGGTATTCTTGCCTGACCGCCAAGCACGGAATCGGAAAAGGTGTATGTTGGTGTGATAAATAGCAGATTGGTACGGGCACTTATACCTGTTTCGATTCTGCCGCCAATCTCGAAATTCTTGCCTGTGGCTGTACTCGTAGAAGCGTGGTGGTAAGTAAACGAAAGAGACCAGCCCGGCTTGGTCAGTGTAGCGGCGAGACTGCCAAATTGCCCTGGTAGCCAAAAACTCGCACCGCCCTCATCGGCTTGTGTATCTGGAGATGCGGTTGCACATGCAAATGCAAATGCAAATGCAAATGCAAATGCAAATGCAAATGCAAATGCAAATGCAAATGCAAATGCAAATGCAAATGCTATCATTGGTGCAAAAATGAACGATATGATTCTGTTTCGTCTCAAAGTATTAACAAAAATCGAAAACCGACCCATTTGTAAAAGTGCACACAATCTAAATTTGCCCTAACTGGTTAAACATGTTAGGCATATCAAATTGGAGGAATATAAAAATGAAAATAGATAGTTAATTCTATTCTAGTCCCAACTACCTAGTGTGTCTTTTCAGGTTGAGTGGAATTATGTACCGCACCGTATATGACAATTTTTGAAAGAGATAACTTTATGATAGAAAATTCTGATATTTATAATTTACTACTAGCCACTGATCTCAGCAGTCGATGTGATCGCGCATCGGACCGTGCGGCGCAATTGGCCCAAGCCTGGAGCGCTAAATTACTAGTGCTACATGCAATAGATCCTACCTATGCTGTTCGCTATGCGAAGATGACGCAAGAGCTACCTTCGTGGCGACATCCAGAAGATTACCGGACAGTTGCGGCACGTCGATTGAGTATGGATTTGGCGTCCGATAATATAGACGCTGAAGTATGCGTGACTGAAGGCATTCCCTACGAAGTCGTGCTCGAGGCCGCACGCCGGGAAAATAGCAATCTAGTGATCACTGGTCTGGGACGCGATGAATCTCTCGCTCGTACTCAATTCGGCAGCACCCTCGACAAACTACTGCAAGAACTACCGGTTCCACTAATGATCGTGCGTCGCCGGGTACGAGGCCCCTATCGGCATGTGGTAGTAGCGACAGATTTTTCGCCAGCATCGCAGCCAGCTTTAGAGACTGCAATACGTTGGTTTAGTGATGCACAACTAACGTTGTTCCACGCTTATGAGGGTGCCGGTTTGGGAGGAGATATACTGGCGAATGAAGCATGGAAGACCATTGCCAACGATCAGTGCGATAGCTTTCTTGCCGAAATGGCACTTGAACCATCAGTTTTGCATCGCCTTCATCGTGTAATTGACAGAGGCCATCCGGAAGTACTACTGTGCGATTACGTAAGTCACAAGGAGATCGACCTTGTAGTGCTCGGTACACATGGCCGCAGTGGATTTCTTAAAACGATGCTCGGAAGTACAGCCGAGAATCTATTGCATCTTCTGGAATGCGATACCATGGTCGTGCGGGGCAGGTAACTTGCTGCAAGATAAGCTGGAGAATATTCATTTCATGATTTGATGGTGTTAAGACGCAGGCGGATCTGTTTCTCGGTTTCAAGGATGGCAAATAGCGCGACACCAATCCCGATGACCAGCAAGCCATCCAGAAACGGTATTGCTTCCGTGCCGAATATTGTCTGTAGAGGCGGCAGGTAGGTAATGGCCAATTGTGCTACGGTAACGACAATTACTGACATCCACACCATTTTGGTGCCGCGCACCGCTTTCCAGGTGAGCGATGTGCCGTATATATTGCGAATAAAGAACAAAGTGAATATTTCCATTGCCACCAGCGTATTCACCGCGAGGGTGCGGGCCAATTCTATGCTGTAGCCCCGGTCAGTCGCATAGGAATAAATGCCATATACACCGCAAAGACACAAGATGGATACCAACAGTATGTACCACACCAGCTCACCACCCAGCAGCGGTTCTCCTCTTGGGCGCGGCGGACGGCGCATGGTGTTTTCCTCGGTCGGTTCGAAAGCGAGCGCAATACCTAATGTAATGGCGGTAATCAGATTAATCCATAAAATCTGAATCGGGGTTATCGGCAGCGTCATACCGAGCAATAACGCCACTATGATGATCATCGCTTCCCCAGCGTTGGTGGGCAATGTCCAACTGATGACTTTTTTGATGTTGTCATAGACCGTTCGCCCTTCGCGCACGGCGCTGGCAATGGAAGCGAAATTGTCATCCGCCAGCACGAGCTCGGCTGCTTCCTTGGCAGCTTCGCTGCCTTTCTTGCCCATCGCAATGCCGACATCGGCACGTTTTAGTGCGGGCGCATCGTTCACCCCATCGCCTGTCATGGCTACCGTCATGCCGTGTGATTGCAATGCCATGACAAGGCGCAATTTATGCTCCGGACTGGTGCGGGCGAAAATGTCACACTCCAATACCGCTTCTTTCAAGGTGGCGTCATTCATTCCATCTAGGTCAGCCCCGGTAAGAACCTTAGTGCGGTTTTGCAAGCCAATTTGTTTGCCGATCGCTGCTGCTGTCTTGGCATGATCGCCGGTAATCATTTTCACGCGAATACCGGCTGTGTGGCATTCCGCTACAGCTGCAATGGCCTCAACACGCGGTGGATCAATCATCCCAGTCATGCCGAGAAGCGTGAGCGTGCTTTCAATATCCGTGCGCTCCAGCACGGTATGCTCTGATTGAACGGGCTTGACAGCGAATGCCAGCACGCGCTGACCGAGGGCGGCGATGCTATCCGCCTTTTCTTGCCAATAAGCTTTGTTCAATGGCTCCACATTCCCGTCCGCAACGCTTTGAGTTTCGCACATGGCAAGAATCTGCTCCGGCGCACCTTTGATGGACACAAATGCGCGGTGTTCATGGTCATGATTCAGCGTTGCCATGAAACGGTGTTTGGCATCAAAAGGAATGGCGTCGGTGCGCGTCCAGGCTGCCTGTTCCTTTCGAATTTCAATGCCTATTTTACTGGCAAAGGCTAGCAACGCACCCTCCATCGGATCGCCTTCCACCGTCCACACACCCTCATGATCATGCAGTGCTGCGTCATTACACAGGGTTGCAGCGCGTGCGAGCTCTTCCAGAACAGTATATTCGGCGGGAGAAATTTCGGTATTTTCCAGCAATAGTGTTCCCCGCGGTTCATAGCCTATGCCTTGCAATGTAAAGAGATGTTGATGCGTTAGCACCGAGGAAACCATCATCTCATTGCGGGTCAGTGTGCCGGTTTTATCGGTGCAAATCACCGAAACGGAACCGATGGTCTCAATCGCAGGCAATCGCCGTACAATGGCATTGCGTCGTGCCATCGACTGCACACCCACCGCCAGCGTGATAGTTAGTACCGCGGGTAAGCCTTCTGGAATCGCCGCAACCGAAAGTCCCACCACTGCCATAAACATCTCAGTAAACTCATGATGGCCGACAAAATAACCATAACCAAGCAAAAACGTGGCAATTAACAGAATGAAGATGGTCAGCCACTGAGCGAATGCCCCCATCTGTTTTACCAGTGGCGTGGTCAGTGTTTCCACTTCCGACAGCAAGCCGCTGATGCGCCCAATCTCGGTGGAAGTACCAGTGGCCACCACCACGCCTTTGCCTTGACCGGAGGTGATCAACGTACCGGAAAACGCAATACAGGAACGATCACCTAACGGCGCATCGAAGGGAACTGGCTCGGTATGCTTCTCTACCGGCACGGATTCGCCGGTAAGAATCGCCTCTTGAATCTGCAAACCGTGTGTTTTCAGCAGCCGCAGATCGGCGGGAACCTTATCACCTGCTTCAAGCAGCACAATATCACCGGGCACAAGTTTTTCTCCCTCAATACTATGACGCTCACCGCTACGAAGTACCGAGGCATGGGGCGCCAGCATTTGACGAATAGCATCCATCGCCTTTTCTGCTTTTCCCTCCTGAATGAAGCCGATGATTGCGTTGGCTAGCACCACCGCCAGAATGACGAAAGTATCTATCCAATGGTCCAGAACTGCCGTGATGACTGCGGAACCGAGCAGTACATAAATTAGGATATTGTGGAATTGCAGCAGGAAACGCATGATGTCGCTGCGTTTTGGCGGATCCAGCAGGCGGTTAGGTCCATGACTGTTCAAAAGCGCCTCGGCTTCGTGCCAAGTCAATCCTGCTGACGTTGTGTCCAGTTTTTCTAATACCGAATCAATGCAGATGTTGTGCCAAGCTGGTTGTGTTCTTTTTGTTTTTATTTCCCGCATTATTGTCCACCATAGTCAATAATATAAAACATAAGATTATTCCCAGGCATAGATCACCCCTACCAAGCCTTACCCATTGCTTAACCCGGTTTCGACGCGACTACTTGACGAGCAGCAACGGCTTTTCGGTGAGGTGAATAACCTTGCTCGCCACTGATCCGAGCAGCAGATTCTTTATCGTACCCATGCCGCGCGTACCCATCACGATCAAATCACAGTGATACTCACGCGACAAGTCAATAATGACTTCGGCCGGATTCCCTGTGCGCACATGCACATCAAACGGAATACCTGCACTCTCGAGGCGAGCTTTTGCGGGCGTCAGTAATGCCATCCCCGCTTCTTCACGCGCCTTCTTGATACTCAGTATATCTAAAAGCGGATCTTCATTAAAAACCACTTCGTTCATTTGAACTGGCTCGCACACATTGAGTAGATGCACATGTAGCTTACTTGTATCCAGTGTATCCACTATCTCATCTATAGCACGCATCGCGTTTTCTGAGCCATCGAAAGCAATCAGGGTAATAGTCATGACGAGATCCTCTCTCTAATAATTGTGATCAAATAGATTGAAACTTTAACGCACATTTCTCGGCCATGCTATCAATTATTTATCTTAAGAATGCATTCCGAGAAAACGAGAATTAAGTGCGGCAGGCTGGAGTGACGCGAAGAACTCCAATATTTGCATTAGCACAGCAAAGTGAATCCAAGAATCCGGGTACAAACCTTAAATTGGAGCTGAAGCTACCCCCTTGAATGGACACACTTTCTGTTTAAAGGAAACAGTCCCAAGCATAAACAATCATATTGGCATTGAGAACATACAAGCAGATTACAAATTGTTGTTACTCAAAAGAACTTGAAGAATCGCGTTTATACCGATCCCCAAGCTGCGCTTATTACAACAGATAAACACCCGTCAGATTCCATTACCACCTTTTTTCTTTCAGAATTTCCATAAAATCATAGAGGGTGATCGTCGTAATCTCATTCGATAGCGGGAATCTATCCTTCCCGGCATAAATAACAAACGGCCTTTCTTGAGGATGACAGGTTTCTAGAAATGCTTGGAGCGGTTGAGGCGGATTATAACTGGCTGTTTCATGACTATTGTTTAGTAGTCTTACGGACTGACTGTCATCTTTATTTGGACAGCAAAGAATCATTGCAATGGAATGCAAGAAACGCGAAGCGGCAATTTTCTAGACCTGACACTATTTTTCTTGTGAAAAAGAATTCATGAAATTCATTGATGAGAATTTGTAAAGTTTATGTGGGTAATTTGTGAATATATTGTGAACTTTTAATTAAGTTTGGACTTCGAACAAATTCAGAAGCTTTATTATTAATTTTTTGGGAGTGTTAAAAATGAATAAGAATTATGTCAGTCATAACACAGCGATTGCCCTTAGTTTGG
>NZ_JAIEME010000106.1 GCF_019752415.1 Nitrosomonas sp. | reverse complement strand
TTGAACGTGACATTATCCGGTGCGGCCAGTATTAGCAGTGGCGCGAACAACAGCAGCACATTGACATTATCGGGTACGCAAGCGGAGATCAATGCCACGCTGGCAAGCTTGATTTATCAAGGCGACAGCGGTTACACGGGGAGCGATACGCTCACGGTGACCAGTACTGACAGCGCAGTGGCAAGCGACATTGATACTGTGAGTATCACTGTTACGGCAGGTAATGTTGCACCTGTCAACGCAGTGCCTGGAGCGCAGAATGCCGTTGAAGATACGCCATTTGTGCTTGGCGGAATTTCAGTATCGGATGCAAATGGCGATTTAGCTACAGTACAGCTTGCGGTGGCGCATGGCACATTGAACGTGACATTATCCGGTGCGGCCAGCATTACCAGTGGTGCGAACAACAGCAGCACATTGACATTATCGGGTACGCAAGCGGAGATCAATGCCACGCTGGCAAGCCTCAGTTATCAAGGGATGGCCAATTTCAACGGGGCCGACAGCCTCACCATCACCAGCACCGACAGTAATAGCGGGATGGATGTGGATACGGTGGCGATTACAGTGACCGCTGTCAACGACGTGCCGGTGAACACGGTACCGGGAGCAAAAACTGCGGCAATAAATGGTTCACTCGCACTAAATGGCATCTCGGTTAATGATGTTGATGGTAATTTGGCATCGATACAGTTACAAGTGACAAATGGCATGCTGACTGTTACATTATTTGGAACTGCCAGCATCAGCGGTGGAATCAATGGCAGCAACACGCTAACATTATCAGGTTCGCAAGCGGATATTAACAGCACCTTATCTTCACTTTATTATCAAGCCAATACAGGGTTTTCTGGTTTAGAGAAATTAACGATTTCGAGTATTGATAGTAATGGTGCATCTGATATTGATTTTATTGATATTTCAATTCCATTACCTGTTCCTGTTCCTGTTCCATTGCCTGAGCCTGAGTCATCACCTATTTTGGTTCCACCGCTTTTGCCTGAACCAATGCTACCGATAATTATTTCTGTGATACCAAATCTGCCTCCAACAATTCTTCCCATATCGGTCTCTGGTTTAGTTGATAACACGCAGTTGAGTACCTCTTCACCTCAAATGGCACCATCATTTGTTTCTACTTATTTCATTGATGGGAAAGCTTCCGATACAGAAACCTCTTTAGGCGAACCGGCGAATCACCTTGGAATCAATCGTAGTACTTCTCAAAGTCGAGAGGTCGATAGTGCATTAACGAATAAGGCCACACGATTTGTTACTGAGAATTACCTAAGCTTGCAGGTAATTACTGAGACTGCACTTTCCTCTCTACCTTCAAGTGAAATTGATTACACACAAAAAGATAAAAATTTCTGGATTGAAGTGACGCAATTGGACGATGAGTTTCAGGAAAATCTGAGAGAAGAAGAATTAACCTTGCAGATAGTTGCAGCAACAGGTTTATCAATGACAGCACTGGCAGCTGCATGGTTGACACGAACAGGTGCTTTTTTTGTTGGCTTATTTTCTGTATTTCCAACTGTTAAGAGTATTGACCCATTGGCCATTCTGGATCATTCAACAAACTCTCATAAACAGGAAGCTGAGGTAGAAGAAGCTATATTAAAAAATAAATTGGCTCTGTATGAAGAGATTTTTAATAAATCAGATCCAAAACAATAAGAGACATGAGAAAAGCAATTATCCATTCAACAACTCGAATCAGTATAGCTTTAGTAGCTGTATTAATGAGTGTGCTATTAATGGGTGAACTACTTGGAATCGTTCCTGACAAATCACAACTCTTACTAGAAGCACGCAAGTCATTTTCTCGAACAGTTGCTGCACAGTTTGCACTGGCGGCGGAAAGAAATGATTTCAAGCAAATTAAAGCCGGATTGAATTTAATCATACAATCTAATCCTGAAATAAGATCTGCTGCGATCCGTAGACCTGATGGTTCCTACTTCGCAACGGTTGGTGATCATGCAGCTAGCTGGAGAAGCGTGACAAATCAGGAAAAATCAGCGGATAAGATACAAGTTTCTATCATGCAGAATGATCAAGTTTGGGGGGTGGTTGAGTTAAGTTTTATATCGGAATCCGATCTGACTGATTGGGGTGGTATAAAAAATTCTTTCTGGAGTATGTTGATCTATATTGCAATTGCATGTTTTATAGGTTATTTATTTTTATTGAAAAGAATTCTAAAACACCTTGATCCATCTAAGGTTGTTCCAGAGCGAGTAAGGCGAGCATTTGATACTTTGTCAGAAGGTATTCTCATTCTGAGTGAAGATGGACAGATTGTTTTAGCAAATAAAGCGTTCTGCGAACAAATTGGCTTGCATATTACAATGCTTCTTGGTCGAAAAGCTTCTGAGTTAGATTGGAGTATGGATTATAAAGATCAAGCACTAGAAAACCGGACACTACCCTGGCTGACAACATTACGAAATGGGAAAAGTAGGACTAACGAGCGGCTCAAGTATCAATTTGGCGGTGTCAATCCACATATCTTTAATGTCAATTGCACAGAAATATTGGGTGATGATAACGTGCGTAAAGGTGTATTGGTAACCTTTGATGATATTACTGAACTGGAATATAAAAATCTTGAGCTCGAATCTATGCTCAAAATTAATGAGCAATCAATGCAAGAGATATCTCGCAAAAATGATGAATTGAAAATTCTTGCAGAGAATGATCCAATGACGCGGTGTTATAACCGCAGAGCATTTCACGCTTATGGGGACAAGATTTTTGAAGGTGCTACTAGTCATCATAAGAACTTGGTTTGTATTATGCTCGATATTGATCATTTTAAATCGGTTAATGATACTTATGGACACCAAACTGGTGACTCTGTGATTAAGTTGGTGGCCAATATTGCTAAGGAAAATCTTCGAGAAACCGATATTGTGGGGCGTTATGGTGGCGAGGAATTCTGTTTGATGCTGCCAAACATCACTAATGAAATGGCCTTGGAAATTGCAGAAAGACTTCGCTTTAGTGTTGAAAATTCATCTGATTACAAAGTAATTGGGATTAAACGCGTTACCATTAGCTTAGGTCTGGCATCAATTCAGTTTGGAATTCATAACCAAAGTGAACTGATTAGTCTAGCCGATAAAGCACTATATCTTGCTAAGAAAAATGGACGAAATCGTGTTGTAGTGTGGAATAGTGAACTAGATTCTAAGTCACAAGCTATTAGTGCGTGAGCTTGAATGAGATAAGAAAAATAAAATAGGATGTAATTAGCGCTTTTTTTCTGGCTAGGAATCGGTGGGTTGTTAGGTAGACTGTTTATTATATTTCCCCATAAACAGATTGCATTTTATTGCAGTTAATCTACTTACATAGGCTCTAGTATGTATTATCAGATTTTATACTTCTTTGAATTAGCTTGGTGTAAGTGTGAGAAAAAACTAAACCAATTCAGGATGTTCCTTTATATTGCCCTTACACTCGCCTTGGTTTTTCTTGGTTACGTGGCAAACAGTCTTGCAGACTTGACAGACGAAACCGGATTTCCTTCTGCTTTTCAACAGAAAAAAGAGACTATTAAGTTAGTTGGAAAAAAAGAAACAAAGGATACAGTAGAGTTTCCTAACGCAAATAATCCTCATGGTATGTTCTCAGATGAGAACAAAGTCAATATTGAATTCATTGAATCAGCCTCAAAAGTAGAGATCAGAGGATTGGTCAAGCCGATTCGAGAACTAACATTATCGAGTAACAGAATCGCTAGAATATCTGAAATTAATTTCAAAGAAGGTGACTCTTTTAAACAGGGTGAAAAGCTCGTTCGATTTAATTGTCTTCAACAAAGAGCGGAGGAAAGAGCCGCGGAAGCAGAAGCTTTGGCTAGAGAAGCGGTTTTTAAAAATAATCAAGATTTATCAAAATTCAATGCAGTGGGTTCTCTCGAGCTTGAACTTTCCAAATCTCAATATGAAAAAGCGAGGGCGGATCTCAATGTACTAACGGTTCGGAATTGGGATTGTGCAATCAAAGCGCCATGGAATGGACGCGTGACTGAAGTTAAAGCGCATACGCTTGAAGTGGTTGAGCCTGGTCGTGAAATTATGAAAATTTTGGATGATAGTAGCCTTGAAATTGAAATGATTGTTCCATCAAAGTGGCTTGCTTGGTTACAGCCAGGAATGAATTTCCCAATCATCATTGATGAGACAGGTAAAAGTTATGAAAGCTATATCTCAAGAATAGGCGCTCGTGTTGATCCCGTTTCACAGACACTACGGATTTTTGCAAGTTTTAAGGATGATGTGCCGGATGTATTAGCAGGCATGAGTGGGAAAGCTGTTCTCAACTTTCCTCTTTAGGCCATGGTAGATACGCCAAAAGGTGAATCCAATCAAACCTTATCAACATTGTTGCAACTTGAATCTGATGCGCGTAGTTCTGTTGATTTGCTTTCGCTTCACTACTTTATCGTTAATGAAACCCGGCGACTCATTCATTATCGGCATGCCGTTCTTTTCAAGGCAATTGGATCCAAGAATGTACATTTTGAAGCCGTCAGAATCTCTGGCGGTACTTTAATTGACCGTACAACACCAAAAATTCATTGGATGGAGCAGGTCATCCATGATCTTAGTAAAAGAAGTGATAATGAACAGCTCGTTAAAATTGTACCTGAGCAACTTTCAGAAGAACTTCAACAGGATTGGAAAAATCTATCTTTACCCTATCCCATATGGATTTTATTAAAACTACCAGATGGTTCTATTATCGGTTCTCTTTGGTTTGAGAGAGAATCCGTTTGGAATGACGAGGAACTCTTTTTACTCAGGCGCTTAGCCGATGTGTATGCGCACGCCTGGGGGTACTTCGAAAATCCGCAGCGGCGCTTCAAGTCATGGCTCCTGTCACAAAAAATATTGTGGAGAATACTGTTATTGATATTGACGCTATTGGTTATCCCGGTTCAAAACAGCACATTAGGGCCTGTGAAGGTTGTGGCTAAAGACCCCTTAGTCATCAGCGCACCTATTGATGGTGTGATTGTGTCAATTTCGGTTGAGCCCAATGAAATCATCACTCGTGGGCAGCTACTGTTGAGTTTTGAAGATACAAACTATCGGAATGAATATGCTATTACAGAGCAATCGCTTGCTGTTGCTCAAGCCGAACTGAAGAAAGCAACGCAAGGTGCTTTTGGAGATCCACGAAATAACGCGGAAGTGGCGTTGCTTAAGGCAAAAGTTGATTTAGCGATTATCAAAAAAAAATTTGCTAAAGAAATGCTGGATCACGTGAATGTCATTGCAAATAAAGAAGGCTTATTACTTTTTAATGATAAAGCTGAATTAATCGGACGACCAGTTTCTACCGGAGAAAGATTAATGGAAGTTACAGAAATTGATAAAGTAATGCTGTTAATTCATTTGCCTGTCGAAAATAATATAGATTTCCAGTTGGGCTCCCCAGTAAAAATTTTTCTGGATGTTAATCCTTTGCACTCGATCGAGGCAAAAGTAACGTATGCAAGTTTCCGAGCAGAAATCATTCCGGGGGAATTACTTGCCTATCGTGTAGAAGCTGAACCCACTGAGAAATTAAGTCATCTAAGGATCGGATGGCAAGGTACTGCAAAAATTTACGGCGAAAATGTCAGTTTGTTTTTTTACCTTTTTAAACGCCCATTGTCTTCAATTCGTCAATATTTGGGCTTCTAACTAATGATTTCAGATGGTATCTTGGAATTACCTCAATTGCGCGAGGATATCCAAATATCTATCGCACCGAATAGCTATGATGGATCCAAGAATTGGACCATTTATGATCCGGTAAATAATCGCTTTTATCGGGTTGGTGCGCTTGTTTATCAAATGTTGAGTAATTGGGTGTTGGGAAATAGTCGGGATTTAATTCAGTATATCGAGTCCAATACTACGTTTCTTCCTACTCAAGAAGATGTGTCAGAATTAATTGGTTTTTTAAGTACAAATCAATTAACGATTCAGTCTTGCTCGCAGCAATTCGATTACTATTTAAGGCAGCATCAGGCATCCCACAAAAATTTCTTGCAAAGAATCTTGAGGCATTATCTTTTTTTTCGAGTACCGCTATTTAGACCAGATGTATTTCTTAATCGTACATATCCTTTTATTAAGAAATTTTATTCAAAAACATTTATATACTCTGCTTTATTAGTTGCATTATTAGGTGTTTATTTTGTTTCAAGGCAATGGGATATATTTGTTAATACATTTTTGCATTTTTTTACTCTTAAGGGTGCATTTGTATACCTATTGGCGTTGATCGGAACAAAGATTATTCATGAGTTAGGGCATGCATATACGGCAAAATACTATGGGTGTCGTGTTCCAAGCATTGGGATAGCATTTATGGTCATGATTCCGATGTTGTACAGTGATATGTCCGATACGTGGCGGCTCAATGATAAAAAGCAAAGAATACATGTAGCAGCTGCGGGTATCATTAATGAGTTACTACTTGTCGGCGTATGTTTGTTTATATGGGCATTCTTGCCTGATGGCATGCTACGGAGCGTTTGTTTCATTGTTGCGACGACCAGTATTATCAGCAGTTTGGTAATTAATTTAACGCCATTCATGCGTTTTGATGGCTATTACATTTTGTCTGATTGGTGGGGCACTGAAAATCTACAACAGCGCTCATTTTTGCTAGCGCAATGGAAGTTGCGTCAGCTGCTGTTTGGCGGAATTGAAGATAAACCCGAGCATTTTTCTCCAGACCTGGAATTAAAGCTTGTATGTTATGCATGGACTACCTGGTTTTACCGGCTTCTTCTGTATTTAGGTATTGCTTTGCTGGTTTATCATTTCTTTTTTAAGATGCTAGGGCTAATTCTTTTTATCATTGAGATATTTTATTTTATTGTGATGCCTGTTTACAAAGAATTGAAGCGGTGGTGGATATTAAAGAGTCAAATTCAGCAGAATACTCGAATAAAGCTATGGTTTCTTTCATTGATCATTGTAATCGGATTGTTGTTGTTTCCTTGGAATTCCAAAATTTATTTGCCCGGCTTATTAACCTCTGCAAATTACGCTTCAATTTACTCACCGGAGTCGGCTCAGATTATTTCTATCGATATTGAACGCGGACAAAAGGTCGAGAAAGATCAAGTGTTAATGGTATTGCGGTCGCCCTTAATTGAGAGTGAGATTGAATTAACACAGAAACAATTGGCATTACTCAAGCTTCGAGCAGCAAGAGCAGTAACAAATCGTCAAGATCAAGATGATTTACAGGTAATCTTGGAACAGATTGTGTTGGAGTCTGGAAAATTGGAAGGCCTTGAGAAGCGGCAGGCCAGACTAATCTTGCGTGCTCCTTTCTCTGGAGTGGTATCGGAGATGGATCATTCGTTAAGGTCACAACAATGGCTAAGTAATATGACTCCACTTTTCTTTATTATTGATTCTGAGGTGGCTGAAATAAAAGGTATAGTTCCGGTCAGTGAGTTAAATAGAATCGAAATTGGCCAAACAGCAACATTTTATCCTGAGGATCCTCAAATGCCGAAAGTGGTTGCTTCTATCAGCAGGATTGATTGGGGAAATATTAAGAATCTTGATTTGACCTATCTTTCCTCTCAGTATGGTGGCGAGGTTGCTGTGAAGAATCATAAAGATGGTAAATCTATTCCCGAGAATACAGCTTATGCAATTAAGTTGAGTAATATCTTATCGGCTGTACCAAGCCGGGAGATTAGAGGTAATATACGCATTGAAGGCCAGTCGGTTTTTTTGATTAAAAGGCTATACGATCTTGTATTGTCCGTCATCATAAGAGAAAGTGGATTTTAATTTTGATCAGAGGAATCAATTTTCTTCTCAGTCTAGTACAACAGCTATTAATCTATAGCAAATCTTACCTCAAAGATTATTGTCAATGAATTCACTGCATGGAAAAATTGCCATTGTTACTGGCTCATCGCGAGGAATCGGAGCGGAAATTGCGCTTACTTTAGCCAACGCCGGGGCAAAAGTAGTCATCAATTATGTGCAAAATAAATCGGCTGCCGACGAGGTTTGTGCGGCAATTTCAAGTGCTGGTGGTGAATGCATGGCGGTGCAAGCCGATGTGAGTAATTCGGATGAAGTACGAAAACTATTTGATGCGACTTTCGAACATTTTAAGCAAATCGATATCCTCGTGAATAACGCCGGAATACTGCTGTTTAAGGAAATAGTCGAAATCCGGGATGATGAGTTCGACCGTATCGTTGATGTCAATTTCAAGAGCGTTTTTTATACACTGCGCGAAGCGGGCACAAGACTCTCAGACCATGGGCGTGTGGTGAATATTTCGAGTACGGTGACGCGCCTAATGCTGCCGAAATACGGCGCGTATGCTGCAACTAAAGCTGCCGTGGAGCAATTGACGCGGATTTTCGCGCGTGAAATGGGGAAAAGAGGCATCACAGCCAATACCGTTTCGCCGGGTCCGGTCGATACGGAATTATTCCGCGCAGGCAAAACTGCAACGGATATCGAACGCATGGCGGCGATGGCTGCGCTGGGAAGGCTTGGCAAACCGGATGATATCGCCCAGATTGTGTTGTTTCTGGTCAGTGACGAAGCCCGCTGGATCACTGGGCAGGATATTGGCGTCAATGGCGGAATTATTTAATCGAGAGGAATGGAGAGTCAAATGCGTATCGGGGTGCCTAAGGAAATTAAAATTCATGAATCCCGCGTGGGTTTGACGCCAACAGCGGTACGTGAACTGAAAGCGAATGGCCATCAAGTGATGGTACAGAAAAATGCTGGATTCCAGATTGATTTAAGCGATGACAAATATCTGGGTGCAGGCGCAGAGATTGTGGAGACGCCACAGGAGATATACGCCAAAGCCGACTTGATTGTCAAAGTTAAAGAACCGCAGCCATCCGAGATTCCATTATTGCGCGAAGGGCAGGTGTTATTCACTTATCTGCATCTGGCGCCCGATCCTACACAAACTAAAGGTTTAATCGATTCAGGGTGTATCGCCATAGCCTATGAAACGGTCACCGACAGCTTCGGCGGTTTGCCGTTACTCGCGCCGATGAGTGAAGTGGCTGGCCGCATGGCGATTCAGGCGGGTGCACATGCATTAGAATTGGATCAAGGTGGCCGCGGTATGCTGCTCGGCGGTGTATCCGGTGTGCCGGCCGCCCGTGTCGTGGTCATTGGCGGCGGTGTTGTCGGTACCAATGCTGCCCGCGTCGCAATGGGTGTAGAAGCACATGTGACTGTGCTGGATAAATCCATTCATCGATTACAGCAGCTGGATTTTCAGTACGGCTCAAGAATTAATACTGTTTTCTCGACGGTGGATGCCGTGGAGGAGTATGTAGCAGCAGCAGATCTGGTTATTGGCGCAGTACTAGTTCCTGGAGGGGCGGCACCTAAGTTGGTCAGTCGTGAGCTTGTTAGCCGTATGAATCGTGGTGCTGTGCTGGTCGATGTCGCGATTGACCAAGGCGGTTGCTTTGCCACCTCCAGACCCACTTCACTCGCCGATCCTATTTTTACCGTGGACGGCGTGGTGCATTATTGCGTTTCCAACATGCCCGGCGCAGTCGCGCGGACTTCTACTTTTGCGTTGAATAACGCAACCTTACCGTTTGTTCTGACACTGGCCAATAAAGGTTATCGCAAGGCATTGATGGATGACCCGCATCTGCGTAACGGCCTGAATGTTTGCCGCGGGCGGTTGACGCATGAGGCGGTGGCGCGTGATTTGGGTTTGGTGTATATGCCCGCGCTGCAACTCTTAACGTAAGTGCCTGAGTAGTCGACAGTGGTTTGATGGTGTGCAGTTTCAAGTTTTAAGCACACAACGCAGCGGTTAGCGATTTAACCTCTTCTTCTGATTCTGCAAGGATAGCGTCCAGTGCTTGTTGATTGGCTAATCGATCAAGTTTAGTTAAGAAATCATCCCTCGCTTGAGTCTGTGCCGGAGCAAAAGGCGATTTTACCGGTGCGAGTTGATCAGCAAGCAGCAGCGTGTCTTCTAGCGTAGCGGGTGGAAATATTAAAGAACCCTGCCAGAGGTGCGTAATGGCATCAGCAACAGGTTCCGGTACTGAAAGCGCATTGAGAATAGCTGTAGTAATCTTTATTTCACACGCGAGCTCGTCATCCTCGTCTAAATCGTCATCGTTAACCCATGAATTGGCGATGTTTCCATCAATCAAACCCGGATAAGCTTTTTCACGGGATAACAAGTAGAACCAGCTAATTTCATGAATGATTCCAGCAAACATTGCGGTATCAGGATCCTTGTGGGAAATTCTACGGGCGATCACCTGAGCGAGCGCAGCTACATGGGCTGAATGTTGCCATAATTGGGTAACCAATTCACTTTTGGATTGCGTTCCCGCAAGTTGCTGCGTAATGACAGCCATTGCTAAATTTCGAACGGTACGGAGCCCTAAAAGGGTGATTGCTGCACTCACACTGGTAATTTTTTCCCGGAACGATTAAAAACGACAGAATTAGCAACAGCCACGATCTTTACTGATAAGAGGGGATCGGCCTGTATCAGCCGAGTCACGGCATCGAGATCGCAATCCGTGTCTTCAAGCATTTTTTTGATTTGGAGAGTGGCAGTCGCCGAAGTGGGAAAGAATAATTTTCCTCGCTCGACTTCAATCGCCAGCGCACTTAATAAAGCTTTCTTTTCCATCAACACCTCCTTCGCCTTAACTAATCTAAATAAATACTAATTTGTGTCGGCTAAGATCCAATCGTGCAGTTAATCGGGATTTTTCCATTGAAAATTTTACCTTGCTACACTCTGTTCTGATTAGAATAATAGAGCCAACTATCTAGGTCTTTTTGTAAGGACTCTAAAACAGGATAGGAAATTCTGTATTCACTTAACTTGATACTGGAAAACTAGTCTCAGCTTAGCTTAAGCTCACAATAGATGCCATGACTATTATTTAATTGCATTAACTCGACACAAACATTCTAAATGGTATGTTCATATGAAACATATAGGTTAATAGTATAAATAAGTTCGGTATTTCAGCAATGTGGCACTACTTTCCACTGATGGACTTGTTTTCGCATATTCTATAAGAATTGTAGTTACTTACATTTAACATGATTGTCTGCAGATAACAAAAACCCGCTAAACATTTTTCGATATAGGGATTCATATCATCGCCTGAAACCAACTATCCATGGGCGTCTGGTTTTTTGTGAAGTAAAAATTACTTACGAAGTTACTCACATTTTGAAATGTACCTCCCATTTTCCTGACTTTTTTTAAGTCAAAATGAAAAAACACCAGCCCATAAAATGAATACGAATATTGCGGGAACTTTCTATTCGCGGTGAGTTTCTTCATGAGGATTCTTGTCAAAAGCAACTTTTTCGCCCGGGTCTTTTTTGGGAGGAAAATCGTCAGGAATAAGATCCTCATAAGAGACAACTTCGGGATGAGTTTTTTTTGAATTTTCGTTTTTTGAACGAGATACGTCTTTTTGTAGTATTTTGAATTTTTCTTCTTTAAGTGATACGTAATTATCCTTTTGCATATTTCTTCTCCTTATTTTTAACCACATTAAATTTGATAATCTCAAAATTAGCGTTCCTGGTCGGTGCGATACCTCACATTTGATTGTTATCTTTTGGAAATAAAAAACCCGCCGGAGCGGGTTATTAAATGAAAATGGATGATATACAAATATCAATATCCAGCCCCTGCACCAGCTGGATTAATTGGATTATAGCCCCCTGGGTTGCGTGGAGTTTCTCCAAATCCCGGAGGTACTAAGCTTTTTGAAGAGTCAGAGGACTCTGTGGCTTGGGAATCCGAATGAGTTTTCTGCGCCGAATCATTATTTTTTGATTTATTGAAGATGCCGCAGCCGGAAAGGATAAGTATTAAACAAATAATTAATGATTTTGAAATATTAGGATTAAACATTCTAACTCCAGTTATTAAATTAAACGCTTTGTCGTAGCCAATCATGGCGAGCGGAAACTGCGTGCATCATTTAGAAAGAACGTAGGCCAAGGTTTATTGCGTTTTGCGTATCTCCACACAAATTCACCTATAAAAGTAAATCCCAGTGCTCAAAGGGGAGAAAGAACACTGGGAGGGCTTAGATCTACTTCCTTGACGAATCCGGCTATGCTCAAAATGCACTTTGAGGTATGCTGATTTTCATGGAGTCCGAAGTTTCATAAAATGAAGACATGAAATGGAGGATGAAGATGGAATTACC